>CACAAD010000008.1 GCA_902530455.1 uncultured Pelagibacteraceae bacterium
TTAAAAAATTTGTAGTTTGTTTTACTTTTTTCATATAATAATTATCAGGCTTTATCTTTAAAAACTTTCCTAACAATGAAATAAATTGAATGTTGTCATAGAGCATTTTTTCAAAATGAGGTACAAGCCAATTATCATCTACTGTATATCTTGAAATTCCACCTTCAACATGATCATAAATACCTTTGGAGCAAAGTTTTTTTAATATTAATTCTACAGGCTTAAAATATTTTGAATTTTTGGTTTTATTATAAAAATATATTAATGTATCAAAAACATAAAATGTTGGAAACTTTGGAGCGCCTTTAAATCCACCATTATTTATATCTAAATTATTTAAAATATTTTCTAAAATTGGTTCTAGTTCTTGATCTATAACGTTTGTTTTCTTTAATTGTAAATTTTTTATGATTAAATTTTTTTGCTCAATTATTTTTGATCTTTGATTAATGTAAGCTTCGTGTACTTTTTGAAGAACGGTCTTAAATGCAGGTAAACCTTGTTTTTCATTTTTAGGAAAATATGTTCCACCCATAAATGGAACACCGTTTTCATCCAAAAACATCGTCAATGGCCATCCTCCTCCACTCTGATTAAAAAGTTGATAGGAACTTTGAAATACAAAATCTAAATCGGGCCTTTCTTCTCTGTCTACTTTAATATTTATAAAAAATTTATTCATAAGATCTGCTGTTGATTGATCTTCAAAGCTCTCATGAGCCATAACATGACACCAATGACAACTTGAATAACCAATACTTAACAATATTGGTTTTTTTTGTGTTTTGGCCAGATTTAAGGAATCCTTACTCCAAGTTTGCCAATAAACTGGATTATTTTTGTGTTGCTGTAAGTATGGGCTAGGATCTGTAGATAAAGTATTTTTCATTTTTTAAAATAAATTTTTCTTAATAATAATGAGAAGATAATTATTACAAAAAAACCAATCATAGGAAAAAATATTTCTTTATTTTGAATCATATTCACAAAACTTGGGTCGATATTATTTTCAATAATTTTTTCGATTCCCTCACCAATTGCACTCAAGATAAACACCATGGGGAAAAGACCAAGTAAAGTAGATAAAAAATAGTTTTTAACTTTCATATTAAAAATAACTGGTAATAAATTTTGTATTGCAAAAGGGGTTCCACCACCGCCAGCAAACCTAAAAATCATGAAATATAAAAATTCATTTTTATTAAACATGTCTTTAAATTTAGATATTTTATTTGAAAGTTTTTTTAATATGATATCTCTAAAATATTGGTTTGCAAGAATATATAAAAGTGTACACCCAATTGTAAAACCCAAGACTGAAATCAAAGTCCCATAAAACTTCCCAAATAAGAAACCTGAAATTAATGAAATTGGAGTAGCAAAACCTAACAACAGAATCCAAATGATAGTAAATAAAAAAAATAAAATGGTAAACCAAAAAAAATTTCGATCTTTTATTGCTATCAAAAATTGGGTTTTGTCCCTAATATATTTGTAGTCATTTAATTGGGTTACATCGACAAAAATAAAAAATCCATACAAAATTAGACCTAAACAAAGAATATAAATAAGGCCTACTGCAATTTTAATATTTTTTGTCATTAGATAATTTTAACTGTACATCAGTGATATTATTAAATATATAACTAAAATTATTTTATGAAAAGAACTTACCAACCAAGCAAATTAGTAAGAAAGAGAAGACACGGATTTCGATCTAGAATGGCAACCAAAGGCGGGAGAAAGCTCATTGCTAGGAGACGGGCTAAAGGTAGAAAAACTATATCAGCCTAAAATGATAAAGCTTGAAAGTTTAAAAAAAAGCGATCATTTCAAGCTTGTTCTAAAAGGTAAGAAAGTCCATACAAATTTTTACTCAATTTTCGCAACTAAAAATTTTTTAAAGCTAAAAAAAAATACTTTACTTGTTAGCTTTGTAACTAAGAAGAAAATAGGTAACTCAGTAAAAAGAAATAGAATCAGGCGAAAATTGAAAGCAATAACGCAGAAAATTTTAAAAATAAAAGGTGCAATTAATACTAATTATACTTATATAATAATTTGTAAAACAAAATCTTATACGGAAAAGTTTGACAAAATATTTTTAGAAATGCAAAAAAGTTTTAAAAAATTAAATTAAATGAATAAAATCTTAATAATATCTGCTGTTTTATTTATTAAAATATATAAATATTTTTTTTCTCCGTTGTTAGGAAATAAGTGTAGATTTTTTCCATCGTGTTCAGATTACTGTATCGAATGTCTTGAAGAGCACGGTTTCTTCAAAGGGGTCTTTTTAAGTTTTAAAAGAATTATTAAATGTCATCCTATCAAATTTTTAGGTGGGAACTCGGGTTTAGATTTAGTACCCAAAAAAAGGAATATAAAAAATGGATAATAGAAATGTGTTTGTAGCGATTGCTTTATCAATGGCAGTTCTACTTTTCTGGGGCGCTTTTTTTGAAACACCAAGACAGGTGAAAGAAAATCAAACAACAAATAGTGATCAAACCAATCAGAAAAAAATACAGAACGACATAACACCAAATATTAATCAAGAGAGAATTGTGAAAAAGATTTCCAGAAAAGATGCTTTAACACAGGTTGATCGAGTTATAATTGAGAATAAAAAAGTTAAAGGATCTATTTCATTAAAAGGGGCAATATTTGATGACTTATCTTTTAAAAATTATCAAAAAGATTTAAAATCTGAAGAGAGTGTTATTCTTCTTAATCCTAAAGAGATTGAAGACGGATATTTCATAGAATCTGGGTGGGCGAGTGTTGGAAATGAAGTTGAAGTTCCTGGCATAGACTCACTCTGGCAAGTAAAAGGAAATAGAGTTTTAAGTGAAAAAAACGATGTTGTACTAGAGTGGAATAATGGAAAAGGTTTAATTTTCAAAAAAACAATTAAATTAGATGAAAAATATTTATTTAAAATAAAACAAGAGGTAAAGAATAACACTTCTTCAAAGATAAATCTTTATCCATATTCTCAAATTACTAGAAACAAAAAACCTGACGACGTTATGGGTTTTTATATTTTGCATGAAGGTTTTATCGGAGTATTCGACGGCGAGTTAAAGGAAGATGATTATGATGATATAAAAGATAAAAAAATTGTAAGAAATTCAGATAATGGTTGGCTAGGTATTACAGATAAATATTGGGTAACTGCTATAGTTCCACCAAAAGACAAAAATTTTAAATCTACATTTCTTTATAAAGATAATTACAGAGCAAATTATATATTGAATTCACCCGTTACGATTAATTCTAAAAGTACTTCAGGCAATGAAGTAAGATTATTTGTTGCGGCTAAAGAGGTAGAAACAGTAGATGGATATGCTAAAAGTGAAAATATTGAAAAATTTGATCTAACAATTGACTGGGGTTGGTTTTATTTTTTCACTAAACCTTTGTTTTTTATAATTGATTATTTATTTAAGCTCTCTGGTAATTTTGGAATAGCAATAGTTCTTATAACTATTGCGATTAGAATTATATTTTTTCCACTAGCTAATTATTCATTTAGATCAATGGCTAAAATGAAAGCTGTCCAGCCAGAAATGATAAGGCTCAAAGAACTTCATAAAGAAGATAAAGTCAAATTGCAGCAAGAAATGATGGCTTTGTATAGGAAAGAAAAAATCAATCCAGCCTCTGGATGTTTGCCTATTTTAATACAAATACCTTTTTTCTTCGCTATTTATAAAATGTTATTTATATCTTTAGAGATGAGACATCAGCCTTTTTTTGGGTGGATACAAGATTTGTCAGCAAAAGATCCAACAACAATTTTTAATTTATTTGGATTAATACCTTGGGATCCTCCCGGATTTTTAATTATAGGTATATGGCCAATATTAATGGGGCTTTCTATGTATGTGCAACAAAAGTTAAATCCTGCACCGGCTGATCCAATACAAGCTAAAATTTTTGCTTTCTTTCCATTATTCTTAACAATAATTTTAGCGCCCTTCCCATCTGGATTAGTTGTTTATTGGACAGTAAATAATATTCTTACAATAGCTCAGCAGTGGGTCATTATGAGAAAAACAAAAGTTAAAACTAATTAAATGTCCGAGGAAAAAAATTTAGAAGAAATAAAAAAATTTTGGCCTAGAAATGCTCCAAATATTGATAACGTTCCCAAATATATAAATAAGTATAAAAAAGAACTTATTGTGATTAAATATGGTGGAAACGTTTTGATTGACAGAAACATTTTTAATAACTTCATTGAAGATATTAGTGTATTAAATAAATTGGGACTTTCAATTATTGTTGTGCACGGAGGAGGTCCAAGAATAGAAAGAAAGTTAAAAGAGGAAAATATTCAAACAAGATTTATAAATGGGTTAAGAGTTACTGATAAAAAAGTAATTTCTATAGTTGAGGATGTGTTAATTGACTTTAACAAGGATATTGTGGACTCTTTGTTAAAAAAAGGCTCAGAAGCTGTACCGATTACATCAAAAATCAATAATATAATTAATGTTGTGCCTGATAACAAAGAGCTTGGATTTGTAGGTATTCCAGAAAATATAAATATAGAATTTCTTAAATACATTTTAAACGAAAAAAAGATACCAGTTATAGCTCCCTTAGGAGTTGATAAGAATAAAAATACTTACAACATAAATGGTGATACAGCAGCTAGCGCAATAGCAAAAAAGCTTAAATCAAGACGACTTTTGCTGATGACAAATGTTGAAGGGGTTTATGACGACAGAAAAACTTTGATATCTGAAATCAAGCCGTTTGATATTGAAAATTTAGTAAAATTGAAAATAGTACAAGGTGGAATGATTCCTAAAATAAAAAATTGTATAGATGCTGTAGAAAATGGAGTAAGGGGTGTTGTTATACTTGATGGAAGAAAACCTCATTCAATATTAGATGAAATATTTTCAGATAAAGGTTCGGGAACATTAATAAGAAAATGAAAGAATTGAAAAATATAAAATTTTGGCTTTTTGATTTAGATAATACTTTGTATTCAGGAGCTACTAAAGTTTTTGAGCAAGTTGATAAAAAAATGACCCGTTATATTTCTTCTAAATTGAATATTAGCAAAGAGGAGGCGAGAAAAATTCAAAAAAATTATTTTGTGGAATATAACACAACGCTTAATGGTATGATTAAAAATCATAAAATTGATGCAAATGAATTTCTAGAATTTGTTCATGATGTAGATTTAAGCTTTTTGAAAGAAGACAAGCAATTAGATGAGCAAATTGAAAAAATTAAAGGTAAAAAGATTATATTTACTAACGGTTCATTGGCGCATGCTAAAAATGTTACAAAAAGACTTGGAATTGAGAGGCATTTCGATGAAATTTTCGACATTGTAAGTGCAGACTTTATACCCAAGCCATCTATTGAAACTTACAAAAAAATTATAGAAAAATACAAAATTGAGCCACAATATAGTATATTTATTGAGGATATTGCGCGAAATTTAAAACCCGCTCACGAATTAGGAATGAAAACAGTATGGATAATAAATGATGAACCTTGGGCTGCAGAGTTCTCAAACTCAAGTTTTATAAACTACAAGACAGACAAATTATCAAAATTTTTAAAGGAGATAAATGAAAGTAGATGAGCTTGAAAAAATAATTAATAATGCATTTGAGGAAAGACAAAATATATCGGATGCTTCTGATAAAAAGATTCTCGATGCTATCAATAAAACTATTGATTTAACTGATAAGGGATCCATTAGAGTGGCAGAGAAGAAAAACGGTAAATGGTCTGTCAATCAATGGGTTAAAAAAGCAATTTTATTAAGTTTTAGAACAAATAAAATGACAATGTCCAAAGGTCCTTACACAACTTGGTACGATAAAGTTCCTGGTAAATCAGTCAATTGGAATGAAGATGATTGGAAAAAAGCTGGTTATCGACACGTTCCAAACGGAGTTGTAAGAAGAGGTTCTTTCATTGCAAAAAATGTTGTGCTTATGCCATGTTTTATCAACTTAGGTGCATACGTGGACGAAGGAACAATGATAGATACATGGGCATCTGTTGGGTCTTGTGCTCAAGTAGGAAAAAATTGTCATGTTTCAGGTGGAGCTGGGATTGGAGGAGTATTAGAACCTTTACAAGCTGGGCCGGTTATCATTGAGGATGATTGCTTTATAGGTGCTAGATCAGAAATAGCAGAAGGAGTCCTTGTTGAAAAAGGAGCAGTAATATCTATGGGTGTTTATATTGGAGCATCAACCAAAATCGTAGACAGGAATACTGGTGAAATAACTTACGGTAAAGTGCCAGCATACTCTGTTGTAGTTCCAGGGAGTTTATCAAATAAAAAAAATCCGGATGGACCAAGTTTATATTGTGCAGTTATTGTAAAAAAAGTAGATGAAAAAACTAGAAGTAAAACCTCAATTAATGATTTATTAAGAGACTAAATGCAAATAATTAACGAGCTAACTTTATCTAAAGATTTAATTAAATTTCCTAGCATTACTCCTGTCGACGCAGGTGCAATAAAGTTTATGAGTAAAAAATTAAAATCTTTAGGCTTCAAATGTAAAATACTAGAATTTAAAAAAGGAAAAGGTAAGCCAATTAAGAATCTTTATGCGAGATTGGGTAAAAAACAACCTAATCTATGTTATGCAGGACACACTGATGTTGTTCCTCCAGGAAATTACAGTGACTGGACAGTAAATCCTTTTAAACCTCAAGTTAAAAGAGGTTATTTAATTGGTAGAGGTGCAAATGATATGAAAAGTTCAATTGCTTGTTTTGTTTCTGCTGTAAGTGAATACGTAAAAAAAAACAAAAATTTCAATGGTTCAATAAGTTTTCTCATCACTGGAGATGAAGAGGGATATGCTACTAACGGAACAAAAAAAGTTGTTGAATATTTAAAAAAGAAAAAAGAAAGAATAAATTTTTGTATAGTTGGAGAACCGACTAATCCAAAAAAATTGGGTGAAATGATTAAAATTGGACGTAGAGGTAGTCTTACAGCTGAACTAGAAATATTTGGAACTCAAGGTCATATTGCATATCCACATCTATCTAATAACCCTATCAATACTTTAATAAATATTTGTTCAGAGCTAAAAAGAAAAAAATTAGATAAAGGTAACAAAAATTTTCAACCCTCAAACTTAGAATTTACAAGTCTTTATGTGCAAAATAAAGCGCATAATGTGATACCATCTTCTGCTAAAACTCAGTTTAACGTGAGATACAATAATCTTCAGACCGCTTCAAAACTTAAAAGAAAATTAAATTTGATCATAAAAAATATTTCTAAAAAGAATAAATGTAATTTCAAAATTAATTATTTAGAAAGTGGTGATTCTTTTTTAACTAAACCTGACAAAAATATTTTACTAGCTAGAAAAGTAATTAAGAAAATCACTAAGATTACTCCTGTTTTTTCTACTACTGGAGGCACATCAGATGCGCGATTTATAAAAAAAATTGCTCCATGTCTAGAATTTGGACTAGTAAACAAAACTATGCATAAAATTGATGAGTGTGTTTCTTTAAAAGATTTAAGCAAACTAAAAAAAATTTATTACAATTTTTTAATTGAGTATTTTAAGTGAAAACAGGTTTTATATCTCCTAAAAGCTCATTAAATCATGACACTGGTGACGGGCACCCAGAAAATAAATATAGAATACAATCTATTTTAGAAAAAATAAAAAAAAGAAATTTCTCTAATCTAAAATGGATTGAGCCAGGTAAATTTGACGAGTCTTATCTCAATAAAACTCATAATAATTTTTATATCAATGAAGTAAAAAAGGCTTTTCCAAAGAAAGGACAAATCTTTTTAGATGGTGATACTGTAATTTCACCTGGAAGCAAAGAGGCATCTTATGATGCTGTAGCCTCAATTATTTCAGCGATCGACTCTGTTAAAAACAAAAAATTAAAGAATGCATTTTGTGCAGTGAGGCCACCTGGACACCATGCTGAATACGATAAAGCTATGGGATTTTGTATTTTTAATAATGTTGCTGTAGGCACAAATTATTTAATTGAGAAATACAAGTTACAAAGAGTTGCAATAATAGATTTCGATGTACACCATGGCAACGGAACACAAAATATTTTTTATTCTAACAAAAAAGTCCTATATATTTCTACACATCAGTATCCTCATTTTCCTGGAACTGGGGCAAGTCATGAGAAAGGATCTTACAACAATATATTTAATTTACCTTTGCCAGCAGGTACCAACTCTGATGTGTATTTTGATGCTTACGAACACGTTTTAAAAAAACTAAATGAATTCAAACCAGAATTTATATTTTTTTCTGCAGGCTTTGATGCTCATGAAGACGATCCGCTTTCAAATATCAATTTAAAATCACAAGATTATTTCGAAATAACAAAAAGAACATTGATAGCTTCAAGAGACTATTGTAAAGGAAATATAGTTTCTATCCTTGAAGGTGGCTACAACTTAAATGCATTAGCAGAAAGCACGGAAGAACATATTAAAGCTCTTATAGAATTTTAGTTATGAAAAAACTTTATAAAATAAAAAAATCTAAGATAGATAACAAAGGTTTATACGCTGCTAAAAATATAAAAAAGGATACTAAAATTATAGAGTACAAAGGGAAAATTATTTCTGTTAAAGAAACAGAAACCAACCCAAAATTTGATAATGATAAAGCAATATATTTATTTAATTTAAATAAAAAATATGATTTAGACGGCGACTTTAAGTACAATACTGCTAGACTTATAAATCATTCTTGTGATCCTAATTGTGAAGTTGATGGTGCTGGCCTTAAATTATGGATTTATGCTATTAAAGATATCAAAAAAAATGAAGAGTTAACTTATGACTACGGTTTTAGCTTTGACAAAGATTACAAAGACTTTCCATGTAAGTGTGGTACAAAAAAATGCGTTGGTTTTATTGTGAACTCACAATCAAGATGGAGGATCAAAAAATTGAAAAATAGAAAATCTGTTAATAAATAACTTTGTATAAGTACAATCCTTTAGAAGGAGCAGGTGGTGCGCAAAGAGATCTTTTTTTTGAATTAAATAATCTTTTTAACTTATCAATATTCCATTTTCCTTCTCCAATCACTTTTAAACAACCCACCATAGATCTCACTTGATGTTGTAGGAAAGATTTAGACGAAAAGATCATTATAATTTTATCACCTTTTTTTGTAAGAGAGGATTTTTCAATAGTTCTTATGGGTGATTTTGCGCCACAAGACGAAGATCTAAAAGCATTAAAATTATGCGTTCCAGAAAATAATTTGATGGCTTTTTTCATATAATTAACATTTAATTTTTTTTTAACTAACCAAGCTCTATTATTATCTAAAACTAAAAAGTTTTTTCTATTTATTATTACGTACTTATAGGTTCTTTTTTTCGCATTAAATCTCGAATGAAAGTTTAATTTTTTTTTTTTTATAGAATGAATGCTTATTTTTTTTTTTCTTAAAAAAAAATTTAAAGTATTCAAAAACTTTTTATCATTTTTTATTTTATCACAAAAAAAGTTCGCTGATTGACCGACTGCATGAACACCTGCATCAGTTCTTCCAGAACCGATAATTCGTATTTTTTTTTTTAATATTTTCCTCAAAGCTTTCTCTAGTTCATTTTGAATTGAGGAACCATTTTTTTGATATTGCCATCCATTATAAGACGTTCCATCATATTCAATGATTATTTGATAATTTGACTTCAATTTAGTGTAGTTCCTTTCTTTAGATTGTTGCCTGTCAAAAATTCTCTAGCATCCATTACCCTTTTACCCTCCTTCTGTAATTTTAAAATTTGTATGGCGTTTTCTGTGCAACCCACGGTTAATTTGTCGTCAATTACTTTACCTTCTTTACCATTTTGAGCAATTTCTTTAGCTTTTAGAATTTTAATTCTTTCATTTTTTAATAAACACCAAGCACCTGGTTTAGGATTAAAAGCATTGATTTTCGCAATTATGTTTTCGGCTTTGTCTTTCCAATTTATTCGAGTTTCAAGTTTATCTATTTTTTTTGCGTATGTTGCATTTTTTTCATTCTGTCGTCTAAATTTTCCTTTACTGGAAAATATTAATTCGATTGAATCCCTTAAAGCTCCTGCCCCCAAGACAGATAATTTTTTACTTAATTCACCACTTGTTGTATCTTTATTAATTTTTACTGTAACTTGTTTAATAAAAGGTCCAGCATCAAGTTTTTTCTCTATTTTCATTATCGAAATTCCTGTTTCTTTATCCTTATTTAAAATAGCTCTTTCTATAGGGGCTGCGCCTCTCCATTTTGGTAATAGTGATGCATGCAAATTTAAAAAAACTAAATTTGGATTTTTTAAATAATTGTCTGGAATTATTTGGCCATAAGCTACTACTACAACAAGATCTGGATTTAATTTAACGAAGTTTTTATATTCATTTTCATTATTCAAATTGTTTGTATTTACCTTTATTCCCTCATTTTCAGAGAAAACATGGACGGCAGTTTTGAGTGTTTTTTGACCTCTAGATTTTTTTTTAGGTGGTTGAGTATAAACACATACAATTTTATGTTCAGATTGTTTTAAAACTTTTAAAGTTGGTATAGAGAACTCAGGAGTTCCCATAAAAACAATTTTTAATGACATTTGATTTTTGAAGTTAAACTATTACCCTATCAATTTCTTTTATTTGTTTTTTGGTTTTTTTTAAAATTAAATCTTTTTTTAGTTTTGATAAGTGATCTATAAACAATACTCCGTTCAGATGGTCAACTTCGTGTTGAATACAAGTAGCTAAAAGCCCATCAGCATTAATTTCCCTTTTTTTACCTTCATAATCTAAGAAATTCACTTTGCATGAGCTGGGTCTTTTAACTTCAGCGAATTGATTTGGTATTGATAAACACCCTTCCTCATATGAAATTAGTTTATCTGATTTGAAAGTAATTTGAGGGTTAACAATAAATAAAGGGTCTTTTTTCTCATCCTCTTTTGACAGGTCAATTACAATAATTCTTTTTAAAACACCAACTTGAACTGCCGCAAGTCCAATTCCTGGAGCTGCATACATAGTCTCCAACATGTCATCCATTAAGTTTTTTACTTCAGTATCTACCAAAGTAACTGGTGCAGAAACTTTTCTAAGTAATGGGTCTGGTATTGTTATTATTTGTTTTTTTGTCATTATTGATTTTACTACAATTATATTCTTAAAGGTAGAGCATTCGAGAGAATTTCATTTCTAAATTCTTTCAAGTTTAATTTATTTAATAAATTTGTAATAAAATATATTGTTTCAGAATCTAAATTGTTGACCTCATCTTCACCTATAATTTCAACAATTTTTAAAGCTAAATAACCTTTTTCACCTTTTTTAGCTAAATCATTTAAACTATCAGGAATATTATAGTTTTCTGATAAAGCTTTATGATTAATTTCTTTAGGAATTATAACCCCATCATTCTCAAGGGACTCTAAAACAGCAACATCCTTAGCAGAATAAAAATAGCTTCTATTCCTTTTTATTTTTTTATAAATGCTATCTAATTCTTTTTGGGTTTTTTTAATTGGATAGTCTTTCTCATAGAAGTATCTTACAAGTTTTGATTTATGTAATGTTTTGTCATCAAACTTGATTTTTTTTTGATTTAAACTTTTGTTTGAAACTATATTTTTTTCAACTGTATTTAAGTAATTTTCAGGAATTTCACTTAACTCAAATTCTTTAAGTCTGTCGCTTAAAAATTCAACATAAACATTTGATAAGTTATCTTTTTTGAAAAGGTCCTTTAATAAAAAAAGTAAATCTAATTTATTTTTGGTATTATCTGACAATAAAAATTTTTGATATATTAGTGCTCTACTCTCAATTTTCTCAAGAGATTGATAAACAGTTTTGGCGTTAATCAAGGTATTAAGTTCAAATGGTATCTGTTTATATATTTTAAAAATTTGACTTTTATCTACTTGACCTTTATTAGCTGCAATCTCTATGTTTTTAATTTTTTCTTTATCGCTTATATCATCTATTGAAATTAAATTAGCTGAATTCATGTATTCCCAAATACTTTTTTTTGTCTTTTCGTTTGGTTCATATTTAAAATTTGGGAAAGTTATACTTGATAAATAAAAATTCAATAAATTATTGTCCATAATCTTTTTATTTTTATTCTCTGATACACCTAATAAAACATTTAAGGCATTATCAAAAAACTTATCAGATTGTTTTTGTTCTTTTAATATATCGTGAAGAAGTTGCGCTTGACCTTTTTTATTATTAAAAACTAAACAATAAATCTTAAATTTTTCTAAATAAGGATCTTTTATATCTCTCCCAATAAAGTTAACTTTTTCACAACCAATTTTTATATTTGCATTTGAAATATTTCTATCGACTAAATATTGAATAATTTTATTTTTTTTAGGAAAATCATTATTTTTTGTTAAGAACTGCTCAATGAGGTCATCTTTTTTATTTTTTATAAGCCAATTAATTTTGATATCCAGAAAATCTTTTTCACTTAAATTTTCTGGAGCATACGAGTATGAGAATAAAGTATTGAGAAAAATATTTTCAGCAGTTTCAGAAAGTTTTAATTTGTTTAAACGTGCAATTGTTTTTTGTATGTTTTTGCCATCTGTATTAGCCCACATAGATAGTTCAAAATTATATTTATCAGGATCCCAGATCCCGTAAAGTAAAGTGTCATTTTTCTCTGAGGAATTTTGCTCTTGAATTATACTGTTTGTTGTAATTTTATTTTTATTAATTAATGGACTTGGAATTTTCTGCTCTTGGGTTTTTTTCTCTTCCTTAAAATTATTAGAAGAGTTTTTTTTCCAAATATCAACTTCATTTTCTGCGTAAGAGTTGCTAAAATTTGTAAAAATAATTAAAAAAAAAAATAATTTATTTAAGTCTGATAATTTCATTTGTTATATCAGTATTAAATTTTTTATTAGGTTTTGAAAAATTGATTTTCTCTAATAAAAAAACTATTAAAATCAGAAGACCTGCAAGTGCTATTAACTTAAGCACTTTTTGCATCATGGAGTCTCTTAAACTTTTTTGTCGATTGAATTTAAGTTGCATAGTTAAAAAATATACTTAAACTCGGAAAATAAGACAAATTTGTGATAAATCAAATTTTAATTAGGATTATATTTGAATAAAAGCCTTGTTTTAACAGGAATGATGGGTGTAGGTAAGTCTACAATAGGTAGATTAGTAGCTAAAAGACTTAAAGTTAAGTTTATCGATGTTGATAAAATTATAGAAAAAAACCAAAAAAAATCTATAAAGCGAATATTTGAAGACAATGGTGAAAGCTATTTTAGAAAAATAGAAGAAAAAATTACACTTAAAATCCTCAATAATAGTAAATCAGTAATAGCACTAGGTGGAGGGGCATTTATAAATAATGCAATTAGAGAAAAGGTATTAAGTTCCTGTATAAGTGTTTGGTTAAAAGTAGACCTTGATAAGCTTAAAAAACGCTATGTTAAGAATGATAGACGACCCCTTTTAAATAAGAAAAGATTAAATGCTGACGTTAAAAAAATATATCAATCAAGAAAAAAAATATATGGTTTATCAAATTTTAAAATAAACTGTGATAATATTGATAAGACAAAAATTGTGCAAAAAATATTAAAATTTTATGAAAATTAATCGATTAAAAGCAAAAGATTACTCAATCATAATAGGCAAAAATTCCTTAACTAGTTTAGCCTCGGAAGTTAAAAGTCATTGTCCTAAATGTAAAAAAATTGCTGTAATAGTCGACAAAAAAATACCAAAAAAATTTTTGACTACACTTAGAAAAAATTTAAAAAAATATAAATTATTATTTTTTTTTGTTCCCTCTTCTGAAAAAATTAAGAATTTGGACCAAACAAATTTGTTGGTGAATAAATTGCTTAAACTAAATTTTAACAGATCAGATCTAATAATAGCTTTGGGTGGAGGTATCGTTGGTGATATGACAGGTTTTGTAGCTAGCATTTTTAAAAGAGGAATTAATTTTATAAATTTACCCAGTACGCTTCTATCTCAAGTTGACTCTTGTATTGGTGGAAAGACAGGTGTTAATTCGAAATACGGAAAAAATTTAATTGGTTCATTTTACAATCCTAAAGTAGTAATTTCAGATACTGAACTACTTAAATCTTTACCAAGAAGAGAAATCATTTGTGGATATGCCGAAATTTTGAAACATGCAATTATCAATGATAAAAGATTTTTTAATTTTTTAAAAAAAAATACAGAAAATATAATTGTTCTTGAAAATAAGATTTTGAGTAAAAGTATCTTAAAAAGCTGTAAAATTAAGTTAAATTTTACTGAAAGAGACTTCAAAGAAAAAAATTTAAGAATGAAATTAAACTTTGGTCATACTTTTGCACACGCAATAGAAATTCAAAATAAATATTCGAATAAATTAAATCATGGTGAGGCAGTTTTAATTGGTATGTTAATAGCTATAAAAATTTCAAAATTTAATAATATATGCTCGGCTAAGACTCTGAATGAAGTGGAAAACTTATATAAAAAGTTTTCATTAATAAAAAATTTAAGTAAACACCTTAAAAAAAATGAAATTTTGAAATCTATAAAATTTATGAAAAATGATAAAAAAAAAGATGACGAAAAAATAAGTTTTATTTTGTTAAATAATATTGGGAAAACTTCTATTCCAGGAAAATTTAAATATAAAATTTCTCAAGTTAAAAATTTAGTAAAAAAGTTATTTTAAACGAATTTCAAGTGCATGTAATTTTTCATGAAATTCGTCTTTAAAAATTTTCATTATAATTTTTTCAGCTTCAAGCCTTCTAAGTTTATTAAGGTAATTTGACTTAATTTCTAAAATTAAATGAAGTTTACCTTTTTGAAAAGATTTATGACCTTTGTGGGCATGTGAATTATCTATTATTTCGATTTCCTCTAACTTAATTTTACTTTTTATTTTTTTTTTAATTTGGTTTATATAAAGACTCATAAAATAACATATTATATATAAAAAAATTAAATTATGAAAATTATTTGTGATTGGGAAAATTGTAAAGAGCAAGGAAGTTATAAAGCTCCAATAGAAAGAGATAATGTACGAAAATATAGATTGCTTTGTTTAAAGCACATTAAAGTTTTTAATAAAAACTGGAATTATTTTGAAAATATGAATGCTCAAGAAATTGAATATTTTCTTAAATCAGATTTGACATGGCATAAATCAACCAAAAGTTTTGGATCTTCAGAAAATTTTTTTAACTTACTATGGAATAATGCGTTAGAAGATAAACTAAATATTTTTAAAACATCTGGTTTCAAAGATTTTAAAAAATCTAATTTATCTTCAAAAGAAAAAGACGCTTTTGATATTTTAGAATTAAATTATTCTGCAAAATGGCAAGAAATTCAGCAAAAATTTAAATATCTTGTAAAGAAATATCATCCTGATAAAAACCAGGGTAGTAAAAAATACGAAGATAAGTTAAAAAAGATTACTTTAGCTTACAGTCAACTAAAGATGGACTTAGGAAAAAAATAATTATGAGCACATCACAATTTGTTGCAAAACCAGATATTAAAATTTCTGTAAAACAAACTTTTGGATTTGATAGTAATATGGAGCTTAATGGTTTTTCAAAAAAAAATGAATATGTCCCAAAAATTGATCCAGATTATAAATTCGATAAAGATACTACCTTAGCAATTTTGGCTGGCTTTTCTTTTAACAAGAGAGTTTTAATTCAGGGTTATCATGGAACGGGAAAATCTACTCACATTGAGCAAGTGGCTGCAAGATTAAACTGGCCATGTGTTAGGGTTAATTTAGATAGTCATATTAGTAGAATAGATCTAATCGGTAAAGATGCAATAGTTCTTAAGGACGGTAAACAAGTAACAGAATTTAAGGAGGGCATTTTACCTTGGTCTATACAAAACCCAGTTGCCCTTGTGTTTGATGAATATGATGCTGGAAGACCTGATGTAATGTTTGTCATCCAAAGAGTTTTAGAGAGCGAGGGAAATTTCACATTGTTAGATAAAAATAAAGTTCTTGAGCAGCATGATTTTTTCAGAATGTTTGCAACAACAAATACTGTGGGCTTAGGTGATACCACAGGACTTTATCATGGTACCCAACAAATAAATCAAGGTCAAATGGATAGATGGAATATAGTTTCAACTTTAAATTATCTTTCAACTGATAAAGAGTTGGAAATTATTTTAGCTAAAAATAAAAAATACAATAATAAAGAGGGAAAAGAAATTATATTAAATATGATAAAAGTTGCGGATTTGACTCGAAAAGGTTTTATGCTTGGAGATATATCTACAGTAATGAGTCCAAGGACTGTAATGCATTGGGCAGAAAACATAAGTATTTTTAAAGATAAAGGTTATGCCTTTAGAGTTACATTTCTAAATAAATGTGATGAAATTGAAAAAAAAATAATTTCAGAATATTATCAAAGATGTTTTGGAGAAGAATTGCCTGAGTCTTCAATAAACGTTCAAATATAAAGTGCAAAAAAAAGAAGAAATACTTGAAAACTTTAAAATTGCAATTAGGTCTACAATTAAGTCAATTTCAGATAAAGAAGATATTGAAATAAGTTTTGGCGGCCAAGATATATTAAGTGAAAATAATAAATTAAAACTGCCTGAGATAAATGAATTTCAAAATAAAATTAATTTTGATCTTACAAGAGCTATTGCGGATTCTGAGTCACTTAAATTAAAATATAGCAATAAAAAAATTCTCAAGAATTTCGAACCTAAGGGCTCAAAAGCTAAAAAGTTATACCAAATAGCAGAAAAGATTAGGTATGAGTCTCTTGGTATTCAAGAATACCAAGGAATTAAAGAGAATCTTATTAATTATTACTCCAATGCGAAACCTTCTCAGAATAAGCAGGATGATATTTATTTTGCATTTGAAAACTACTTAAGAAAAGAATTTTTTAAATTAAATGAAAAATTAAAACTAGAGAAGGTTTCGGCTAAATTTAAAAAGAACTTTGATAAAGTCTTTAAAACCAAAATTGATAAAATAAAACAAAATGCCAGTAATCAAGAGCTTTTTAACTCTACTATTTCTGAAATAATTCAAAATTTGGATATTGAAGAAACTTCTGATTATGAAGAAATAGATAATAAAAAAGAAGAAGATAACAATAAAGATGTTGAAAATAAAGACGATACTAATCAAAAAAAAGAGTCTAAATTTGATGAGAATTCAGAAATGGCAATTGACACTAGTGTGCCAGAATTAGATAATTTAGCAGATGAAAATGATAAGGATACTAGTGAAGTAGAAATTGAAGATACCTCTAATGAATCTGAAAAAAGAATGAGGTCAAAAAATATCTTTAGAGATCAAAAATATAAGTTTTACACAAAAGAATTTGATGAAATAATAGCTGCAGATGAACTTGAGACTGAGGAAGAGCTTTTTAGATTAAGACAAAATTTGGATCAACAATTATTGCAATTAAAGAGTTTTATATCGAAACTTGCAAATAAATTACAAAGAAAATTATTAGCTAAACAAAATCGATCATGGGATTTCGATTTGGAGGAAGGAACTTTAGATACTTCCAAACTTTCAAGAATTATCATAGATCCTTTAAACTCTTTATCATTTAAAAAAGAGAGAAAAACAGAGTTTAAAGATACTTTAGTGACTATTCTTATAGATAATTCTGGTTCAATGAGAGGTAAACCGATTTCAGTTGCTGCAATTTGTGCGGATATTTTGTCTAGGACCTTGGAAAGATGCTCGGTAAAAGTAGAAATTCTGGGATTTACAACAAAACATTGGAAAGGTGGTTCAAGTAGAGAATTATGGATGAAAAATGATAAACCACAATCTCCTGGAAGATTAAATGACCTTAGACACATTATTTATAAGTCTGCTGATACGCCATGGAGATTAGCCAAAAAAAACATGGGTTTAATGTTGAAAGAGGGTTTGCTTAAAGAAAACATTGATGGTGAAGCTTTAAAATGGGCTTTTGAAAAAATGTCAAAAAGAAAAGAAGAGAGAAAAATTTTAATGGTTATATCAGATGGCGCTCCAGTTGATGACTCTACGTTATCTACTAATTCAAGTGATTTTTTAGAGACGAATTTAAAAAATACAGTTCAGTGGATTGAAAATAAGTCAAATATTGAACTTCTAGCTATTGGTATAGGACATGATGTTACAAGATATTATAAGAAAGCTGTTAAAATCACAGATGTTCAAGATTTGGGGGACGTAATGATAAATCAATTAACGGACTTATTTAAAGATGACAAAAGAGTCTTAAATTAATAATTTAAATTTTAATTTTCAGATCTACTAAATCGTTGACCTTATTTACCAATAATCTAAAAGGTATTAACATTACCAACGCTACTGTTAGTTTTACTGTAAGATCTCCTAAAGCTAAAGTAAACCAAGGTATACCGGTATTATAAAACGCAATTGTGAAAAATAGAAAAGTGTCAAAAATAGAACCCAATATTGAAGATGTAAGCGGAGCTACATACCAAATTTTTTTTCTTAGTTTATCAAATACATTTACATCTAAATTTTGAGCTATGATAAATGCTGTGGCAGAACCTATAGCAATTCTAATAGATATTACGTCATTAAAATTCGTTGAGACAAATAATGTTAAAATTATTCCTATAAAAAAGCCAACTAGAACAATTTGTCTTGCAGTTTTTTTTCCAAATATTCTGTTAGCTAAATCTGTAATTAAAAATGTAATTGGATAACTGAATGCTCCATAAGTGAGAATATTCTCCAAATCATAAAATTTTACAGGAAATTGAACTAAGTAATTTGATGCAATCACTATAAATCCCATGAAAAAGGATAATGTAAAAAATAATTTTCTTTGAGTGGTCATCAAATTATTTTATTTTTGAGAAACTATGGAAAACTTTAACTTTTGAGCCCTTTTTGATAAATTTTTTCTTTTAGCAGTTTTTAAAAATTTATCTAAGCCGCCTTTAAAATCAACTGTTCTAAGAGCTGCATTGCTAACGTTAAGTCTGATGCTTCTCTTAAGAATATCACTCTTAAAAGAAATTTTTTTAAGATTTGGTAAAAAACGTCTTTTTGTTTTGTTATTTGCATGACTGACGTTATGTCCTTTTAAAGGTAAAACGCCAGTAAGCTCACATTTTTTTGTCATAGTATTGAATGGTATAGTTGTAAGCTTTAATTTGGTCAAGAGCTAATTATGAACCTGCGCCAACAATTTCACTTACATTTTTAATTTTTTCTTTTTCCAATATATCAATTAATTCGCTTTTTATCTTTTTTACTATTCCAGGTCCTTCATAGACCATGCCTGTATAAAGCTGTAATAAACTTGCACCTGCTCTTATTTTTTCATAAGCAGTCAAACCAGAAGTGACGCCTCCTACTCCGATAATTGTAATTTCACCTTTACTCTCCTTATAAAATTTTTTAATTAAATTGTTTGAAATCTTAGCCAATGGCTCTCCGGATAAACCTCCAAATTCATTCTTAAATTTTCCAGTCAAATTTTCTCTATTCTTGTCTGTTGTATTTGAGACAATGATACCGCTTATATTAAATTCTTTCACTAACTCAATTATATTACCTACTTCATTTGGAGCTATGTCAGGAGAAATTTTTAATACTAATGGTTTTTGTATCTTATTTTTTTTTGTAAATTCATTAATGTTTTTGAGAAGTAGCTGCAGAGTATTTTTATCGTGAAAATCTCTTAATCCAGGAGTGTTAGGAGAAGAAATATTTATAGTTATATAATTTGCAAAATTATAGATTTCTTTAATACACTTTAAATAATCTTCAACTTTGTTTTTACTATCTCTATTTGGTCCAACATTTATACCTAAATAATTAGTTGGAGAATTTTTTTTTAGTCTTTTAGAAACTTTTTCTAAGCCATCATTATTAAAACCCAACCTATTTATTAGAGCTCGGTCATCCTCAAGTCTAAACACTCTAGGTTTTGGATTGCCATACTGTTTTTTTGGAGTGACTGTTCCAACTTCAATAAATCCAAAACCAAATTTAAATAATGAATTATACACCTCTGCGCTTTTGTCGAACCCAGCGGCTAGGCCAATTGGGTTTGTTAATTTTGTACCAAATATTTTGGTCTTTAAAATTGACTCATTTTCAACTCTAAATATTTCTTCAGGTAAAAAATTATATTTTAAAGATTTGATTGCTAAATCATGAGCCATTTCCGGATCAATTTTAAAAATAAATGGCTTTAATATTGAAAACATTTAATTAATTTTATCTTTTATCAGTTTTACAGTTTCTTTCACACCAAAAAAGCTGACAAAAAATCCCATTCTTGGTCCGTCTATATCACCAAATAAAACTTGATAAATTAACTTAAACCAATCCCTAAGATTTTTTTCATATCCATTTTCTTTGCCGACAGAATATACAATAGTTTGAATTTCTTCTGGCGGCATATTTTCATTTATTTTTTCAATTTTATTTGCAAGATTTGTTAATGCTTTTTTTTCTTGTGCATTAGGTTTTTTATAAATTTTATTTGGTTTAAGTTTGTTTTTAAAAAATTTAATTGCATTTTCTGTAAGACTATCAAGTATTGGGTTATTTTCTGGTTTGGCGTTTTTGTTAAACCTATTTATAAATTTCCATAAAGTTTTTTTATCATCTGCATTGCTCGAGCCTACAAGATTCAATAGCATTGAAAAAGACATCACTATATTCTCTTTTGGAGGATTTCCATTATGAATATGCCAAACAGGATTTGATAATTGATCTTTTTCTTTTTGTTCAGGAAATTTTTCTATCAGAGATAAATATTCATCGACAGCTTTTGGCACAACGTCTGAGTAAAGTTTTTTTGCTCTCTTGGGATTTTGATACATATATAATGAAAGGCTTTCAGGAGACGCGTAATTCAGCCATTCTTCTATAGTGATACCATTTCCTTTAGATTTAGAAATTTTTTCACCTTTTTCGTCCAGGAAAAGTTCATAAGCAAAACCTCCAGGTGGTGTTTTTCCTAAAATTTTACAGATCTTGCTCGATAGTATTGCACTCTCAGTAAGATCTTTTCCATACATCTCAAAGTCTACATCAAAAGTAAACCATCTCATTGCCCAATCGACTTTCCATTGTAATTTACAATTTCCATCGTAAATATTTGTTTGAATTTTTTTACCTTCATTATTGAAAATAATTTTACCGGTCTTTTTATCTAAATCTAAGACAGGAATTTCTAAAACTTTTCCAGTATCTGGACACAACGGTAAAAATGGACAATAAGTCTTTCTTCTTTCAGATCTAAGGGTTGGTAAAATAATATTCATTATTTCATCGTATTTTTCCGCTACTCTTTTTAAAGACTCATTAAAAGTACCATTTTTATAATTTTCAGTAGAGCTTTTAAAAGAAAATTCAAAATTAAATTTTCTTAAAAATTGCTTTAACATCGTATTATTGTGTTCGGCAAAACTTTGAAACTTTCCAAAAGGATCTGGGATTGCAGAAAGTGGTTTTCCTATATTATTTTTCAGAGTTTCATCATTAGGGATATTTTCTGGAACCTTTCTTAAACCATCCATATCATCAGAAAAAGTAATTAGCTCAGTGCTTATTTTTTCAACATACCGTAATGCATTTATCATCATAGTTGTTCGTGACACTTCACCAAAGGTCCCAATATGAGGTAAACCACTTGGTCCATAACCTGTCTGAAAAATAATTTTTTTTTTGGCTTTTATTAAGTCTTTTCTTTCTTTAAGCAATTTTCTAATTTCTACAAAAGGCCAGGCTGAAGTAGATTGTATCGCGTTATTATCTAGCATAATAAAGGTTTATAAAATTTTCTTTGTAAAATACAGTTTTTAATTAATTAAATACAGTTGAATTTTTTTGGTATTTAAATAGTCTCAAATTAATGTCATCAAATAAAACAGTTTTTTTCTTGATAGGTGTTTTGCTTACTATTCTTGGATCGTCTATGTTAATCCCTTATGCTGTACAACTCATTCAAAATGAAAATAGTCACAGTTTTATAGGAGCTTCATTTATCACTATTTTTATCGGTATTTTATTTATTCTTTCGAATTTAGAAGAACAATTTAAACTAAATTTGCAACAGACTTTTTTATTTTCAGCATTAGCTTGGTTCCTTATTGCAATATTTGGAAGTTTACCTTTTTTGTTATCGCCAATACCGTTTTCAATCAGTGAAGCATTTTTTGAGAGTATGTCAGGCATAACAACGACCGGAGCAACAGTTATTACCAACTTAGATAATACACCTAAAAGCATTTTATTGTGGAGAGCAATTATGCAATGGTTAGGTGGGATTGGAATAATAGTGATGGCAATTACAATTCTTCCTTTATTGAAAGTTGGAGGAATGCAGCTTTTTAAAATGGAGGGACCACTTTCTACTGAAAAAATTCTTCCGAGAACGTTAGAAGTAGCTACAATACTTATATTAACTTATTTGGTTCTAACCTCACTGTGTGCTTTTTTTTATTGGTTATTCGGAATGTCAATTTTTGACAGCATAGCCCATTCTATGACAACTCTTGCTACAGGAGGTTTCTCAACTCATAATGAGTCTATTGGTTTTTTTGGGAGCTCTAATATAGAAATAGTGGCGAGTATTTTTATTGTTTTAGGGAGCATACCTTTTATTACTTATCTTAAATTTATTAAAGGAAATAAAAAAATTTTTTTAAATGATATTCAGATAAAAGGTTTGATTTACATCTTAATCATTTCTATTTTAATTATGTTCACCTATCTTCTAATAATAAGCGATGAAACATCAGTTTTAGATAATTTTAGGATTTCGTTTTTTAATGTTATATCAATTTTGTCAGGCACAGGTTATGTGACTGATGATTTTGGTTTATGGGGTAAATTTTCATTAATATTTTTTTTATTTTTAATGTTTATTGGAGGATGTGCTGGATCAACTGCATGTGGAATTAAAATATTTAGGCTTCAAATGTTGTTAGTATTTTTAAAAAATCAAATTAAGAAGCTTATTTCGCCGAATAGTGTTGTGATAATTAAATACAATAATCAAAAAATTTCGGATGATTTTATGAAGTCTGTTATTACTTTTATTTTTTCTTTTATATTTATTTTTTTAATTTTAGCTTTAATGTTATCTTTATCAGGACTTGATTTTTTAACAGCAATTTCAGGTGCAGCTAGTGCTATTTCAAATGTGGGGCCTGGACTAGGTGATATGATAGGCCCAGATGGTAATTATAAAAATATCCCAGATGTTTCAAAGTGGATTTTATCCTTCGGCATGTTGTTAGGTAGATTGGAATTATTTGCTATTCTGGTTTTATTTTTTCCATCTTTTTGGAGAAATTAGACTATGGAAATTTATAAAAAACAAACACTCTCAGAATCATTTAGTGTTTATTTTGATCGAAGAATGATAAAGATTTTATTACTTGGTGCTATAAGTGGTTTTCCTTGGGTCATAATTGGTAGCAGTCTGAGTCTTTGGTTAAAGGAAGATGGTTTAAGTAGAAGCACCATTGGGTGGGCTGGTTTAATATTTGCTGTATATGCTTTTAATTATCTATGGGCTCCAATTATAGACAGAGTTAGAATTCCTTGGTTAACTAAGAAAGTTGGTCATAGACGTGGATGGATTATATCT
The DNA here is from genome assembly GCA_902530455.1 of uncultured Pelagibacteraceae bacterium. Classification (GTDB taxonomy): domain Bacteria; phylum Pseudomonadota; class Alphaproteobacteria; order Pelagibacterales; family Pelagibacteraceae; genus Pelagilacustribacter. The sequence goes on from CACAAD010000008.1 coordinate 23,668, forward strand.
ATGCAAACTTTAATTTTAATTTGTTTAGTTTGTTGGAGTTTAATAAATCCAACTGTAAATTTGACATTGGTTATTTTTATTGGGCTTGTAATTGCAATTGCATCTGCAACTCAAGATATTACGGTTGATGCTTTAAGAATAGAGCAAATAGGTGAGCATGAAGGCAGATCAATGCAGGCAGGTGCTGCAATGGCGGTAGTCGGTTGGTGGACTGGATACAAATTAGGTGGAGTTGTCGCTCTTAATACTGCTGAGTTATTTCAGCAATTAGGTTACGAAAACTACTGGCAAATAACTTTTTTAGTTTTAGGAATACTGATAATTGTTTGTAATATTGGGCTTATGTTTGTAAATGAACCTCAAACTATTGATAGAGCTAAAAGTCAGAGACAAACTGATAAATTAATCGAGGATAAATTAGGTTCTCCAAGTATCCTAAAAAAAGTAATTGCTTGGTTAACAGGCACTGTAATCGGTCCAATAATAAGTTTCTTTAAAAAAAACGGCTTTAACATTGCAATTGCAATTTTAGGTTTTGTATTTTTGTTTAAGATTGGTGAAGCTTTCTTAGGAAGAATGTCTGTTATCTTCTATAAAGAAATAGGTTTCACCAAATCAGATATAGCTTTATATTCTAAAGGTCTTGGATGGATTACAACTGTTATATTTACGTTGCTAGGTGGATTATTCGCAATTCGATCAGGTGTTATTAAAGCGATGTTTGTCTCTGGAATATTGATGGCTTCTACAAATCTTTTATTTTCTCTGCTGGCCTGGTCTGGAAAATCTGAATTATTATTTGCTATAGCTGTTATTTTTGATGATATGGCTGCTGCGTTTGCAACAGTTGCTTTTGTTGCTTTTATATCAATGCTTGTAGATAGAACTTATACTGCAACTCAGTATGCTCTTCTAGCATCTATTGGAACAGCTGGAAGAACTACTCTTGCAGCATCATCAGGTGCTCTGGTTGATTGGTTAAATGGGGATTGGGGTATTTTCTTTATAATTACTGCGGTAATGGTAATACCTTCTCTTATATTTCTTTACATGATTAAAGATAAACTTAAATTAAATGACTAAGTACTTTACCAATAATTTTTCAATAATAAATTTGCATAAAAAACCCTCCGCTAAGTCTGAAATAGTTACACAAATGATTTATGGAGACAGTTTCTCGCTTAAAAAAAAAACAAAAAACTGGCTTAAAATAAAAATTAAAGAGGATAATTATAAAGGCTATGTGATCAAAAAAAAATTTTGTCAATACATCGAGCCATCACATAAAGTAGCAGTTTTAAAAGCAAAAGTTTATAAATTTCCAAACGAACGAAACGAAATTAGTAGGTTAACTTTTGGCTCAAAAATAAAAGTTTTAGATAAAAAACTAAATTTTCTTAAATTTGAAAAAGGTTGGATTAGCTCAAAAGATATTAAACCGATTTCTTATAAAGAAAAAAATCTTTTTAGTAAAATTAATATTTTTAGAAATATAAAATATAAATGGGGAGGTAAATCT
>CACAAD010000009.1 GCA_902530455.1 uncultured Pelagibacteraceae bacterium
ACCTATAGACAAAAGAGATTTTAAATTGACTGTTTCTAGAGCTTTAAATGTTGAAGAAATAGAAATTAAACAGAGAAGTTTAGCAGCGGTCAAAAGAGCAAGACTTAAAGAAAAGAAGAATAGCCCCGAGTCAGAAGATAAAAAGGAATATAAAAAAGTTATAAAAGAAGTAAAAATTCCTGAACAAATTACAATTCAAGAACTTTCAAATAGAATGGCAGAAAAATCAAATGATATTATAAAATTTTTGTTAAATATGAAAGTCATCGCAACTATAAATCACTCAATTGATAAAGACACCGCTGAATATATTGTAAAAGAATTTGGTCACAAGGCAATAATTGAAAACTCTCAACCCGAAGAGATTAATAAAAATAAATCTATGAGTGGAACAATAGAAAAAAGACCACCTGTAGTAACTATTATGGGACATGTTGATCATGGAAAGACTTCGCTTCTTGACGCGCTTAGACAAACAAATGTTGTTTCAAATGAATTTGGTGGGATTACTCAACACATAGGAGCTTATCAAGTTAAAGCAGAAAATAATCAATTAATCACTTTTATCGATACTCCCGGACACGCTGCTTTTACAGAAATGAGAGCTAGAGGTTCTAAAATTACTGATATAGTTGTATTAGTTGTAGCAGCTGACGATGGAATTAAACCACAAACAATAGAGGCTATAAATCATGCCAAAGCCGCAAAAGTTCCAATAATTGTTGCAATTAATAAATCAGATTTACCAAACAAAAACATTACAAAAATAAAAAATGATTTAATGAGATATGAACTTGTAGCTGAAGATCTAAGTGGTGATACATTGTTTGTAGAGGTTTCTGCTTTAAAAAAAATTAATTTAGATAAACTTAAAGAAAGTATTTTACTACAATCAGAAATATTAGATTTGAAAGCTTCAATTTCAGATAAAGCTACAGGGGTGGTAATAGAGTCAAAAATTGACAAAGGTAAAGGACCGGTATCAACAATTTTAGTATCAAACGGAAAATTAAAAAAAGGTGATTACTTTGTTTGCGGAAAAACATGGGGAAAAATTAGAGCTATGATTAATCACGATGGGCTTTCTATAAATGAAGCTTACCCGTCAATGCCAGTTGAGATTTTAGGCATGAACGCTACAGCTTTTGCAGGTGCTGAATTTTTAGTAACCGAAGATGAAAATAAAGCCAAAGAAATTTCTAAATTTAAAAATGAAAACTCTTCCAAAAAGAAAATTCTTCTAAATGACAAATCAACGATATTTGACAAAGGAAGTGACCAAGAAGAACTAAATGTTATAATTAAGTCTGATGTTCATGGTTCTAGTGAAGCTCTTAAAATGGCGATTGAAAAAATAGAACACCCCGAGGTAAAAACAAAAATTATATTGTCAGAAATTGGAATGATAAACGAAACTGATGTATCACTTGCAAAAGCATCTCATGCTGTATTGATTGGTTTCAATGTGAAAGCTAACAGAGAGGCAAAAAAGATTTCAGATGAACAAAAAATAGAAATTAAATATTTCAATATAATTTATGAAGCAATTGAATATATTGAAAAAAGACTATCTGGACTTTTGGAGCCTGACATCAAAGAAGTTTCTCTTGGTTCAGCTGAAGTTCAAAAAATATTCAAAGTTTCAAAGTTTGGTCAAATAGCTGGATCAAAAGTAATTGAGGGAGAAATTCAAAATAAGTCAAAAGCTAGAATAGTAAGAGATGGCACAATAGTTTATGATGGAGAAATTCTAAGTATTTTTAGAGAAAAAAATGCGGTCAAAGAGGTTAAAAATGGTTTGGAATGCGGGATAAGCTTGAAGGATTTTATAGATTTTAAAGAGAAAGATATAATACAGTCATACCAAATAGAAAAGATTGAAAGAACTATATGATTAATGGCGACTTATCGAATAAAGGGTATTCTCAGAGACAGCTGAGAGTTGGAGAACTTGTTAAGCAGAGCATTGGTGAAATTTTTATAAAAAACGAGACAAAAATATCATCATTTAATTCGCGATTTATAACGGTTACTGAAGTAAGGATGACTCCTGACTTGAAAACAGCCAGGGTTTATGTGATACCACTAGGCGGTATAGATATGAAAGAAATTGTTGGTGTATTGACTGATAACTCACATCTTGTTAGAAAAGCTTTGTCAAAAAAGCTAAGTTTAAAGTTTCTTCCAAAACTCAACTTTATTGAGGATAAATCTTTTGAATACGCAGAAAAAATTGAAAGATTAATAAAAGAGAACAAGAAAAATGAAACAAACAAAAAAAGATATAATTAAGTCACTTGCTATAAACAAATCAGACGTAGGTTCAGCTGAAATTCAAATCGGATTGCTTAGCAATAAAATAGAAAAATTAGCAATACACTTTAAAAAATTTAAAAAAGATAAACACTCAACTATTGGTTTATCAAAGTCAGTAAATAAAAGAAAAAAATTATTAAGTTATCTTAAAAAAAAAAAACCTGACTCATATGAAAAAATTATAAAACAATTGAGTCTGAGAAAATAATGTTTAAAATTCAAAAAGAAGAAACAGATTTTGGTGGAAAAAAGCTAATTTTAGAAACTGGTAAGGTTGCAAGGCAAGCTGATGGAGCTATTATAGCAAAATTAGGTGAAACAGTCGTTATTGCAACAGCTGTTGGCGCAAAAAAACTTAATGAAGGTCAAGACTATTTTCCTTTATCAGTGAACTATCAAGAAAAATATTATGCTGCTGGAAAAATTCCAGGTGGTTATTTTAAAAGAGAAGCCCGACCAACTGAGGCTGAGACTTTAATTTCTAGATTAATCGACAGACCTATTAGACCTTTATTTCCATCAAGTTTTATGAATGAGGTGCAACTATTACCAACTGTTTTATCTTATGATGGAGAAAATCAACCAGATATATTATCTATAATTGCCTCTTCAGCTGCATTATCGATTTCAGGCCTTCCTTTTCAAGGACCAATAGCTGCAAGCAGAGTAGGATACAAGGATGGAAAATATTTGTTAAATCCTTCTCAGGAAGAGTTAAAAACTTCAAAGTTAGATTTAGTGGTCGCTGGAACGAAAGACGCAGTATTAATGGTAGAGTCCGAAACCTCTGGTCTTTCAGAAAAAGTAATGCTTGATGCAGTAAAATTTGGACACGAAAAATTTGTACCAATCATTGAGTCAATTGAAAAATTGACAAAGAAAGCTGGTAAACCAAAATGGGAGATCGAAGAAGTTGATAATACTGAACTCAAGAAAAAAATTGCTAAAGAATTTGAAAGCAGCCTAAGAAAAGCATTTAAAGAAGTGGATAAGAAAAAAAGATCGACATCTATATCTGAAATAGATTCTAAATGTAAAGAAATGTTCAAAGATGATGAGGATGTCACAGAGAACCAAGCAATTGCGCAATTAAAATCTCTCGAAAAAGATATTGTAAGGACTGCAATATTAAAAGATAAAAAAAGAATTGATGGTAGAGGACTTGCTGATGTTAGAAAAATTGAGTGTGAAGTAGGTGTTTTACCCAGAACACATGGATCAGCTTTATTTACAAGAGGCGAAACCCAAGCACTAGTGGTCACAACTTTAGGTATGTCAGATGATGAACAAAGACTTGAAAGTTTAGATGGCATGCAACGATCAAGTTTCATGCTGCACTATAATTTTCCTCCTTTTTCAGTAGGTGAATGCGGAAGAATTGGTACTGGTAGAAGAGAAATAGGTCATGGTAAACTTGCCTGGAGAGCTATTAACTCATCATTGCCTCTAAAAGAGAACTTTCCTTATACCTTAAGAGTTGTATCTGAAATAACAGAGTCAAACGGATCTTCTTCAATGGCAACAGTGTGTGGAACATCCTTATCACTTATGGACGCGGGAGTGCCTATTAAAGAACCAGTAGCAGGAATAGCTATGGGATTAATTAAAGAGGGAGAAAAGTTTTCAGTTTTGTCAGATATTTTAGGAGATGAGGACCATTTGGGTGATATGGATTTTAAAGTAGCGGGAACTAAAGACGGGATTACATCTCTGCAAATGGATATAAAGATAACCGGAATTACTTTTGAGATAATGGAGCAAGCTTTAAATCAAGCAAAAGAGGGTCGGGAACATATTTTAGGTGAAATGAATAAAGCAATTAAAACATCAAGAAAAGAATTTTCAAAACACACACCTAAGATAGAAACAATAAAAGTCGATAAAAAAGAAATTGCGACAGTAATTGGAAAAGGCGGTGCAACTATTAGAGAAATAGTTGAAAAATCTGGGGCAAAAGTTGATGTTAAGGACACAGGAGAAGTGACTGTTGCTGCTCCTGATGAAAAATCAAGAAACTCTGCTATTGATATTATTAAAGGTTTGATAGCGAAACCTGAGGTGGGTAAAATTTATAAAGGCAAAGTGGTAAAAATTATGGAATTTGGAGCTTTTGTAAATTTTCTCGGGAAACAAGATGGTCTAGTTCATATTTCTGAACTTGCAGGCAAAAGGGTAGCCAAGGTGACAGATGTGGTAAAAGAAGGTGATGAGGTATCAGTCAAAGTTCTTGGTTTCGATAGAGGTAAAGTTAAACTTTCCATTAAACAAGCTGTTGCTTAAATTATTTAAATTTTGTACTCAAAATTTTGAGTTTCTTTGTTGACTTGAAGCTCAATAGCTCCATTTCTTAAGTGAAAATTTCTAGCCATATCAGTCAATGGAGAAAGAGTTACTAATCTGTTTAAGTGATTAGATTTTTTAATTTTTTTAAAAACCTCTTTTACAATAAGCTTGCCTCCACCTTTTTTTTTAGACCAAACAGTGTAAGCTATAGCTATTTTACCGACTTTTTGATCTCTTCTAATACTTTGTAAGTGTGCATCTTTTGTCATTAAATCCAATTCATTTACAGACTTAGGTATTTCATTTGTAAAACCGAAGCACATTATTGCACAAATTTCATTTTTATATTTCACACCATATATTTTACGACCATAACTAGTCCTAAAATCATTATTAAGCTCTGGTCGAATTGGATCTTCATTAGGATCACACGACTTAAGCTCAACAAGCTCTGCTCCTTTTATCCAATCAAAGAAGTTTTCAAATTTCTCTTTAACCTTTTTATTTAAATCTTTCATTCTAACTTTTATTTCTAATCTTTTTTAGTTTTTTTGGTTTTTCTATTTATGCAAATTAGTAATGTGATTTTCACAAGTTAAGATATATTTTTTGGATCTGGCATTCCAACCTTGTTATACCCAGCGTCAACGTAATGTATTTCTCCAGTAACACCACTAGCCAAATCACTTAACAAATAAAGCGCTGAATTACCCACATCGTGAATATCAACGTTTCTTTTTAAAAAAGAATGATCTTCATTCCATTTATATAGAAATTTTGCATCTCCTATTGCAGATGCTGCCAAAGTTTTAATTGGTCCTGCGCTTATAGCATTCACTCTAATTTTTTTCTTTCCAAGATCTCTTGCCAAGTAATTTACACTTGCTTCTAAAGCAGATTTACAAACTCCCATAACATTATAATTTGGAATTGCTTTGTTTGATTCATAAGTAAGAGTCAACAAACTTCCCCCATCTTTCATTATTTTAGATGCTTCTTTTGATACTTCAGTAAAGGAAAAACAAGAAATAAGCATACTTTTTAAAAAATTTTCTCTTGAAGTATTTAAATACTCACCTGATAATTCTGATTTATCTGAAAAGGCAACTGCGTGAACTACAAAGTCAATTTCACCCCATTTAGATCTTACATTCTCAAAAAGTTTAATAACCTCATCTTTTTTTTCCACATCACAACTAAATGTAATTTTTGAATTAAGTTTTTCAGCTAAAGGTATAACTCTCTTTTTTAAGGCATCTCCTAAATATGTAAAAGCTAATTCAGCACCAGCTTCTGCAAGTTTCTGAGAAATTCCCCATGCAATTGACCTCTCATTTGCAACTCCCATTACCAATCCTTTTTTACCTTTCATTAAACTCATAATTATAATTTCTCAAAAATCAATGCAGCGTTTGTGCCTCCAAAGCCAAAGCTGTTAGACATTACAGTATTGAGCTTAGCCCCTTTTTCAGTTTTTGTAACTATAGGGAATTTTTTTGCCTCTTCATCCATTTCATTTATATTGGCAGAACCAGCAATAAAATTATTTTTCATCATAATTAGACAATAAATCGCTTCGTGCACTGATGCGGCTCCTAAAGGGTGTCCCGATAAAGACTTTGTAGAACTAATTTTTGGAATTTTTTCTCCGAAAGTCTTTTGAACTGCATTGAGCTCTGTAATATCTCCTACAGGGGTTGATGTTCCGTGTGTATTTATATAGTCAATTTTGTTTCTAGCTGTAGCCATGGCCATTTGCATACATCTTACAGCACCTTCACCAGACGGGGCAACCATGTCATAACCATCAGATGTTGCACCATAGCCAGTTAACTCAGCATAAATTTTTGCTCCTCTGGCTTTTGCATGCTCATATTCTTCTAGCACTAATACTCCAGCTCCTCCAGCAATAACAAATCCATCCCTAGTTTTATCATAAGCCCGTGAAGCAGTTTCAGGTTTATCATTATATTTTGAGGATAAAGCAGTCATAGCATCAAACATAGCAGTCATTGCCCAATGAACCTCTTCACTTCCACCTGCAAATATAATGTCTTGTTTTCCAATTTGAATTAATTCCATTGCATTTCCAATACAGTGTCCGCTAGTTGCACAGGCAGAACTCATTGTATAATTTGTTCCTTTAATTTTAAATGGTACTGCGAGTGTGGCAGAAGCTGTACTACCCATTGTTCTAGGTACAATAAATGGACCCATTAATTTTGGAGTTTTAGCTCTAGTTTTATCAGCAGCAAGAATTACATTTTCAATAGATGGACCACCTGAACCCATAATTATTCCAGTTTTAAAGTTACTTACCTCATTTTCTTTTAAACCAGAATCTGAAATTGCCTCCTTCATCGCAATATAATTATAAGCTGAACCAGATCCCATGAATCTAATTGTTTTTCTATCTACATAATCTGAAAGCTTAATATTTGGTTTACCGTGCACATGACTTTTAAGATTATGCTCTTTGTATTCATTCGCGAAGGAAATGCCTGATTTTGAATTCATTAAGGATTGATGGACTTCTTCTTGATTATTACCAAGACAAGATACTATACCAAGACCCGTAATTACTACCCTTCTCATGACTTAAATAAACCCACTTTCAAATTTTCTGCTAAATAGATTACTTTTCCATCAGCATCTAATGTACCATTAGCTAATCCTACTACAGCACCCTCTTTTTTTAAAATTCTTTTTATATTTATTTTATAAGTGGCCATCCTAACTTTTTTTAAAACTTCACCAGTAAATTTAACTGTGCTTACTCCTAAAGCTCTTCCTTTTCCAGGCTCACCTGTCCAACCAAGATAAAAACCAACCAATTGCCACATTGCGTCTAGCCCAAGACAACCTGGCATCACTGGATCTTTTTGAAAATGACATTTAAAAAACCAAAGATCATCCTTAATATCTAATTCTGCTTCTAGATAGCCTCGCTTGAAAGTTCCTGTACTATTTTCAATTTTTGTAATTCTGTCAAACATAAGCATTGGAGGCAGTGGTAATTTTGCATTACCTTCGCCAAAAAGAATACCATTTCCACAATCAATTAAATCTTGATAATTATAACTATTCTTTTGCTTCATTTTTTAAATATGGTTTTACTTGATTAAAGTAGTTAATTATATATAAATAGTTTAAAACTATAAAGTAAGCAAAATCAATGATTATCAGTGATAATTTAAAAATGTATGTCCAAAAATTAAGATCCTCAAATCTTAGACCTACAAAACAGCGGTTAAAAATTTGTCAGTTTTTATTCGATAGAAAAAAAACTTTTCATTTTACTGTCGAGACATTAAACAAAAAAATAAATAAAAATGGAGCTATCAAAATTTCTTTGGCAACAATCTATAATACAGTCGAAGCATTTACTAGCGCTGGATACTTAAAAGAAATTTTAACAAGTAAAAATAAAAGCTATTATGATACCAACATTAAGTCGCACCACCACTTTTACGATGAAGGCAGCAAAGAACTTACTGATATTCATTATAGCCAAATAAAATTAAGCAAAGTTCCAGTCCCACCAAAAGGCAAAAAAATAAAAAATCTTGAAGTTGTAATCAGAATTCAAAAATAGCCATCTCTTATTGACTTTCTAGTTTAGAATTATTATAAACTATATATTGAATTAATTTAGTATGAGTGTTGATTTTAAAAAAAATGGAAATGGCAGATGCCCTGTAATGCATGGTGGTATAACAAAAGTAGGTGAATCTAATACTTCACGATTATGGCCAAATAGCATAAATTTAGATATTTTACATCAACACGACACAAAAACTAACCCCCTTCCAGGATTTAATTATAGAAGAGAAGTAAAAAAATTAAATTTCAAAGCTTTAAAAAAAGATTTGCTTAAATTAATGACCGATAGCCAAGAGTGGTGGCCAGCAGATTTAGGAAGTTACACAGGGTTAATGGTTAGATTAACTTGGCATCAAGTAGGAACTTACAGAGAATTTGATGGTAGACCAAATGTTGGCTCGCACAGATTTTCTCCACAAGACTCTTGGCCTGATAATACAAATTTAGACAAAGCAAGACGTCTTCTTTGGCCAATTAAAAAAAAATATGGAAATAAATTAAGTTGGTCAGATTTAATGGTGTTAGCTGGAACTATGGCTTACGAAAAAGCCGGATTTAAAACTTTTGGTTTTTCATTCGGTAGAGAAGATATATGGGGGCCCGAAAAAGATGTGTACTGGGGAAAAGAAACAGTGCCGTTAGCTGTCAATAGGTATGGTGACCCGCAAGATCGTTCTTCTCTTGAAGCGCCTCTTGCAGCTTCTCATTTTCAACTTGTTTATGTAAATCCTGAAGGTGTGGAAGGAAAACCAGATCCAGTACGAACAGCAATGGACGTTAGAGAAACTTTCGGTCGAATGGGAATGAATGATATAGAAACAGCAGCGCTGACTGTTGGAGGTCACTCTATAGGAAGAGCGCATGGAAATGGAGATCCAACTAACTTAGGTCCAGAACCTGCAGCGGCTGACATTCAAGAGCAAGGATTCGGGTGGAATCAGCAAAATGGAATTGGAGCAAATCAAATTACCTCGGGCCTTGAGGGCGCTTGGACAACTAATCCTGATAAATGGGATCATCAATACTTGGATCTTTTATTAAATTATGAGTGGGAAAGTAAAAAAAGTCCCGCAGGCGCATGGCAGTGGGAACCTATTAATTTAGAGGATGAAAAAAAACCAGTCGATTTAGGTGATCCTAAAAAGAAAGCTAGATTAATGTTTACTGACGCAGATATGGCTATGGCTATGGATCCAGAATACAGAAAAATTTCAGAAAGGTTTTATAAAGATCCAAAGTTTTTTGAGGATTCATTTGCTCGAGCTTGGTTTAAACTCACACACAGAACAATGGGAAATAAAGAAAACTATATTGGTCCTTGGGCTCCCAAAGAAGATCTACTTTGGCAGGGTAATGTTTCTCCACAAAAAAAGAAATATAATGTAAATAAAGTAAAAAAAATGATTGCAAGTAGCAAACTAAGTGTAAGTGATTTAGTTACCACTGCTTGGGATAGCGCTAGAACTTATAGAGTTACTGACAAAAGAGGAGGAGCTAATGGTTCAAGAATTCGCTTAGATCCTATGAAAGATTGGGAAGCAAATGAGCCAAAAAAACTCTCAAAAATATTAAAAGTTCTTGAAGATATAGCAAAGAAAACTGGAGCAACGATCGCAGATACAATTATTCTAGGAGGAAATGTAGCTCTTGAAAAAGCTATAAAAAAAGCTGGCTCTAAAGTAAAAGTTCCATTTAGTCCAGGCAGAGGAGATTCCTCTCAAGAGCAAACTGAGATTAAGAATTTTAAGTGGCTTGAACCTTTGCACGATGGATTTAGAAATTATGTAAAATCAGATTATTCTGTAATGCCAGAAGAGCTTTTACTAGAGCGTGCTTCCTTGATGGGACTAACTGCCCAGGAAATGACCTGCTTAATTGGAGGTATGAGAGTGTTAGGAGCCAACCATGAGTCTGCCAAAAACAAAGGTGTATTTACTGATAAAGTTGGAGTTTTAACAAATGACTTCTTTATTAATTTAGTTGATATGAAATATACATGGAAACCAACAGGCAAGAACTCTTATGAAATTATTGATCGTAAAACAAACAAGATTAAATTCACAGCATCAAGAGCAGATTTAGTTTTTGGTTCTAACTCAATACTTAGATCTTATTCTGAAGTATATGCTCAAGATGACAATAAAGAAAAATTTATAAAAGATTTTGTTGCTGTATGGACAAAGGTTATGAATGCAGACAGACCAAATTTGAAAAAATTAAATTAATATGACTGAATTTACACAAGGTATACATGGTGCAGCTAGAAAAATTTATGAAAATAATAAAGGCTCACTATTAAGAACACTCGTTTACACTATTGGACATTTTTTAATAGCAATAACTGTCTTGATGCTTGTAGCCGATGTTTCTTTTATGATCGCTTTGACAGATGCCATAGTTGAACCATTAGCTAATACAGTTTGGTATTTCTTATTGGATAAATTTTGGGCATCTAAAGTTGCATCAAAATAACCTTATAACCTACCCCAAATTTCATTATTTTTAATCCATCCTGAATATTTTCCAGATTTAACTTTACACCAATTATCCTTACATTTTGAAATTAAAAGTAAACGACCAGTTTCGATATTTACCAAAGGCTTAGAATATATTGTGGGCCTATTATATAAAATTAAATCTTTTAAAGTAATAACAGATTTTTTTTTTGATAATTGAGAAATATGTATCCAACCAGAATTATTTTCATGATCTTGTATTTTTCGAAAATTTTCTAACTTATCTTTTACCAAAACTGGCAAGTATTTTTTTTTATAAACTATCTTTATAGGATAATCAAAAGATGGACCTAATCTCAAGTTAACTTTGTCATTTCTTAAGGATAAAAAATATTCTTCGCTGGCTAAAGTATTGAAAATAAAATAAAAAATAATAATTATTTTAAGCATTTATTACTGCAGTTTTTATTTCTACTTAAATTTATAGTTCTAAAATTCATCTTAATCGAGTTAAAAACAATCATTTTCTTTTCCATTTTTGAATTGAAGTTTAGTATAGAATTCACAACTTCGTTAGCCTGTAAGGTGCCCATGATACCGGTTATTGTTGGTATAACACCTTCTGCTTCACAGTTATTATCTTGTTCAGGTATGTCCGGTAAGAAACATCTATAACAGGGTGTCTTTTTTTTAAAGTTGAATTTAAAAATATGACCATCAAAGCCACTTACAGCCGCAGAAATTAAGACCTTTTTGTGTTTAAGAGAATGATCATTAACTAACAGTCTAGTTTTAAAATTATCTGTTCCATCGCATATTATATCAAAATTTTTTATAAGTTTTTCAATATTATTTATGTTAAGTCTGATCTTATGTGATTTTATAATTGTATTTTTATTTATTAATTTGATTTTATTTTTGGCCACATCAACCTTATACTTTCCTATATCGTTTACATTATAAATAATTTGGCGATTTAAATTGGATAATTCAACTTTATCGTCATCTACTATACCAATTGTGCCAACGCCCAGACTAGCTAAATAAATTGACAAAGGACATCCTAGGCCACCCATACCTAAAACTAGCACTTTTGCAGATTTTAACTTTTGCTGTCCAACAAACCCTATTTTCTTTAAAATTATTTGTTTTGAAAATCTTTGATACTCTTTACTAGAAATTTTCATATTTTAATTAAGACTTTTGTCATTAATTAATAATTTTTCGATTATCTCTTCAGATATTATTGAAGCAATAAAACTTTTTTTATTTTTTTTAATTTGTGAAATTTTGCCATCAGAGCGGATAATTGTAACTGCATTATAATCTTTGTTAAATCCAATATCTTTTTTAGAGACATCATTTGCTATGATCCAATCAGCATTTTTATTTTTTAATTTTATTTTTGAATTGTGTAAAAGTTTTTCTGTTTCAGCCGAAAACCCAATTACTAATTTTGGACGATATTGATTATTTTTTCCAATATAATTTAAGATATCTATGGTACCATCTAAATCGATACTTTCTTTTATTTTATTTTTTTTTATTTTATTTTTCTGAAATGTTGACGGTTTAAAGTCTGAAACAGCAGCGGTGCAAACCGCTACATCAACTGGTAAGCTTTTTTTAACAGCGGTAAACATTTGGTCTGAGGTCTTAACTTTTATAACCTTTAAACCTTTTTCAATTTGGAGGTTTGATGGTCCTGCAATTAAGGTTGTATTGATACCCATTCTTTTTAAGGCTAAGGCTATCTCATATCCTTGTTTTCCGCTTGACTCATTAGAAATAAAACGTATTGGATCAAGATATTCCCTTGTTGGCCCTGTAGTAACTAAAGCTTTAAATTTTTTATTTTTTACAATGTCTTTTTTATAAAAATAATTTTTAATTTCCTTATATATTTTTTTAGGGCTCAACATCTTACCTTTTCCAAACTCTCCACATGCCATCTGTCCCTCTGTGGGACCTAAAAATTTATAACCATAAGTAATAAGTTTTTTACAGTTTTCCTGTGTAGCTTTATGACTCCACATTCTCACATTCATTGCTGGTACTAAAATAATATCTTTATTTGAAGCCAACAAAATTGTTGAAGCTAAATCTTCAGCTTTACCCTGGCTTAACTTGCTTATTATATTTGCTGTTGTAGGAACTACTAAAATTAAGTCTGCCCATCTAGATAAAGCAATATGGTCTATTTCAGCTTCGTTTTCTTTATCAAATAAATTTTCATAAACTTTTCCTCCTGATAATGAAACTAAGGATAATGGAGTTACAAATTGTTTACCGCTTCTAGTGAGGACTATTTTAATTTCGTAACCATCCTTTTTTAAAAATCTTATCAGGTCTAATGACTTATAAGCTGATATGCCACCACCTACTATAATTAAAATTTTTTTATTTTTAATTTTCATTTTAGTAATTAAAATACTACAAATGTTATAATTACAATACCTAATATTGAAATTAAAATATTATTTCTAAAACTTTTTATTCTTAGTTTTTCTATCTCAAGAGAGGTATTGCTACTATTGGCTAGGTTTAATTTACCTTCTGCAATTAGCTGTAACGCTTGGTTAGCCTTGTCCATAAAATCAGGAAGATCAGGTATTCTTTTTAAAATTTCTCCAGAAGTATCTATTGCACTTGTTATTGTTGCTTTTGGTCCTTTTAAATTTTCCAGCCAATTTTCAAGTATTGGTTTTGAAACATTCCATATATTTGTATCTGGATATAATTTTCTAGCAACTCCCTCAACAACAACCATAGTTTTCTGCAGTAATAAAAGTTGGGTTTGCGTTGGCATGTTAAATTTTTCTGTAATTTCAAATAGTTGTGATAGTAAATTACCGCCAGATATATCTTTAATATTTTGGCCAAATATAGGCTCACCAACTGACCTAAGTGCTTGCGCAAATTCTTCCTTTGAAGCTGTCTTAGGAACCAATCCAGCCTGAAAATGAACTTCTGCAACTTTGACGTAATCTCTTTTTATAAAACCATAAAGTATCTCCGCTAAATATTTTTTATTGTATTTATCTAATCTTCCCATAATCCCAAAGTCTACTGGTACAATATTACCCTCGTTATCTACAAATAAATTTCCTTCATGCATGTCAGCATGAAAAAATCCATCTCTAACTGCTTGTCTTAAAAAATGTTGTATTAAATTCTCTGCAACATTTTTTAAATCTATATTTTTTTCTTTTAGTGCCTGGTGATCTCTTATTGAAACCCCATCAACTTTATCCAAAGTCAAAACCTTTTTGGATGTGTATTGCCAATAAATTTTTGGAACTTTAAAACCTTCATCATTTTTTGTATTTTCAAATAATTCATTTGCTGCTGCAGCCTCAAATCTTAAATCCATCTCAATATTAGTGATTTCTCTTAAAAGATGCACAACTTCTACAAGCTTGAGTCTTCTTGTCTTTTTTAAGATAGCCTCAATTATATAGGCAAACAACATTAAAGCATCTAATTCGTCATTAAAAATCTTCTCAATGTTTGGCCTTAAAATTTTTATTGCTACTTCGTTTTCTTTATCTTTAACTTTTATTTTTGCTAAATGAACTTGAGCGATTGATGCCGCAGCTATAGGTTTAGAAATATCTAGAATATTAGTAAATTGATTATCTCCCACCTCACTTTTTAATATTTTTTTTGCCTCATTAAAACTAAATGGGGGAAGTTTATCTTGTAATTTTTCTAAGTCTTGAGCTAATTCGTTCCCAATTATATCTGGACGAGTAGCTAAAAATTGTCCTAATTTTATAAAGGTGGTGCCCATCCCTTCTAAAGCGTCACATAATTTTTCACCCGATGATTTAGCATGACTTGCAATTTTTTTTTTTGATCCAATCGATATAATGTCAAAAAATATCTTTAATGTGATTGGTAATTTGTACAATTGGTTTATGGTATCTATTGCTCCTGAAGAAGCTAATTTTCTTGCGATTTTAACTAATAAAATTATTCTTTTTAACATTATTCAATTTTCCAACCAGAATGTATAGCAGCTATGCCATTTGTAAGATTTCTATATTCTACGTTAGTAAAACCTAAATCAAAAAGTTTATTTGAAAAATCTTGTTGGTTATAAAATTTTTCAATACTCTGCACTAAATATTTGTACGGCATTTCATCACCTGTAACAATTTTTCCAACAGTCGGTATAAACTTGGAATAATTTTTATAAATAAATTTGAGTATTTCATTTTCAACTTTTGAAAATTCTAGACAAAAAAATCTTCCTCCTTTTTTTAAGACTCTATAAGCTTCATTCAAAGATTTCTTTAAATTTGTAACATTTCTTATTCCAAAACTAATCGCATAGTAATCAAAAGTCTCGTCCTCGAAAGGCAAACTTTCTGCTGATGACATTTCCCATTTTATGTTATTAAAACTTCTTAACTTGTTTTTTCCTTCTCGAAGCATTTTTTCATTTGGTTCAACACATACTATCTCACAACTATTATTTGTAATCTTAGAACATAATTTTGCAATATCACCTGTGCCGGAAGCAACATCTATAATTTTATTATTTTTTTTTGGATTTATCCAAGAAACAAGATTTTTTTTCCACATTCTATGTGTGCCCAGCGACATAATATCGTTCATTAAATCATATTTATCATAAACTTTATTGAAAACTTTTTTTACTAGTTTAGATTTGTCCTCATAACGTAAATTCATAATTAATTATATGCCAGAATTACCAGAAGTTGAAGTCGTTAAAAAGTCACTTAAGAAGACTATATACGATTTAAGAATAAAAAATATAGAAATACCTAATAAATTTTTGAGATATAAAATCAATGAAAAATTGATGAAAAAAATGATTAGTTCAAAAGTCCTTTCTGTTTCACGAAGATCAAAATATTTACTTATAAACTTAAACAACAAATTTACAATTATGTTGCACCTAGGCATGACTGGTAAAATCATAATAACCGCTGCAAATAAAAAAAAATATAAAACAAGTTTTTATTATAAACTATCAGACACAAAGCCTATACATGACCATCTAATACTTAAATTCAGTAGAAATATTTTATTTACTTACAACGATGTAAGAAAATTTGGTTTTATAAAGATATTTAAAACCAACAATTTATACTCAAGCTCTCATTTAAATAAACTTGGACCAGAGCCTCTTTCAAAAAAATTTAACTCTTTTTATTTTAAAAACAATGTTAGAAAGAGACAAATTTGCCTAAAGGATATCTTGATGGATCAAAAATTTATAGCGGGTTTAGGAAACATTTATGTTAATGAGGCTTTATTTTTGAGTAAAATAAATCCTAAAGTCAAAGCGAATAAGGTTTCGTTAAAAAAAATTAAACTATTAGTCTCTAATATTAAAAAGGTTTTAAAAAAAGCAATTCAAGAAGGAGGCTCCTCTATTAAAAATTTCAATAATATTAAGGGCAAAAAAGGCAAATTTCAGCAATTTTTTAATGTGTATGGGAAACAAGGTGATCCATGTTCTCGGTCAAATTGTATAGGAGTAATTCAAAGGGCACGAATATCCAACAGATCAACTTTTTTTTGCGATAAATGTCAAAAATAATAAGTTGACCAGCTTTTATTCGACATATATACAAACTTACAATCATGCCAAATACGAAATCTGCCATAAGAAGAATTAGAAGGGTAAAAAAACAAACATCAGTTAACAAGGTAAGAAAAAGCAAGTATAAATCAGCAGTCAAACACATTGAAAGCCTTATTAAAAAAGGAGATAAAAAAAAACTTAAAGAATATTTTCCTAAATTCCAATCAATTCTAATGCAGGTTGCTAAAAAGGGTATCGTAAATAGAAAAACTGCTGCAAGAAAAATTTCAAAAATTTCAAAAAAAATTTCCTAAGACAAACAATTAAAAGTTGTTAAATTTTTAGCTTATCTAGTTTTATAAACAAAATATAGATTCAAATTTCTGTTATGGGTTGTAAAATTAAATTTCTATTGACACGCTAAGTCTACAACCAAATCTGAATTTTTTTTTTAAAACTAAAAATAATTCTTGAAAGTTTTTTAAAAATGGGGTTTTTAAACTCTCAAGTAAAATTTGATCATGAAAAATAAATTAATCAAACATGACAACAACTTTGTTTCTGAGGAAGAAAAAATAATTAAATGGCCTGATCTTCAAACTGAGTTTAAAAAAAATTTCGGTGATGAAGTATATAATAGTTGGTTAAAAAATGTTATTCTTGTAAAAGAGTTTAACGACTACCTAATATTAGGCGTACCTACTAGATTTTTTAGGGATTGGATAGTATCGAGATATTTAGATAAAATTTTAGAAATAGTAAAAAATTTCAAATTGAGTTTAAGTAGAATTGAATTTAAAATTATTGAAGACCCAAAAAATAATAAAAGCGATGAATTTAAGCTAGAAGATTTTAATAAAGTTACAGAAATAAAAGACTCCATATTAAATTATAATAGATTAAACCCGAATTTAAATTTTGAAAATTTTATTAAAGGAACTAGTAATGAGGTAGCTCTATCCTATTCCAAAAAGGTGTGTGAACACACATCCAGATACAATCCTTTATATATTTATGGGGGAGTAGGACTGGGTAAAACTCATTTATTAAATTCAATAGGACTAGAGCTTCAATCTTCTAAAGAAGTTATGTTTATTTCAGCTGAAAGATTTATGTACCATTTTATCAAATCGATAAAAAAAAATGATATGGTTAATTTTAAAGATTTTTTTAGGAAATCATCAGTTTTTATTATAGATGATATACAGTTTATAAGAGGAAAAGAGAGCTTACAGGAAGAATTTTTCCATACATTTAATAGCCTTTTAGAACAAGGCGCTCAGATAATCATTTCTGCTGATAGGCCACCGATGAAACTAGATAGAGTTCAAGAGAGAATTAAATCAAGACTTTCAGGTGGTTTAATAATTGATATTGATGTTCCCGATTTAGAGTTAAAGAAAAATATCATTGCTAATAGAATTGATCATATTCAAAATCAGTTTAAAGAACATATAAAAATTTCTGAGGAAGTAATAAATTTTATTGCAACCGAAGCTAAAACTAATATCAGGGAATTAATTGGAGTTTTAAACAGAGTGATTGCATTTAGCCGGCTACATAAAAGAGTTTTGAATATTAGCGACTGTAAAAGTATTTTAAAAGATGTTTTCAATCAAGCAAAAATAGTGACTGTAGATAAAATTCAAAATACAGTGTCGAATTATTTTAATATTTCTTTAAACGATATGTTGTCTCAAAGAAGATCCAGACCACTTGCAAGACCAAGACAAATTGCTATGTATCTTGCTAAAAGGTTAACAACTAGATCATTACCTGAAATTGGAAGAAGATTTGCTAACAGAGATCATACAACTGTAATACACGCGGTTAAAACTATAACAAAATTGTCTGAGAAGGATGAAGAAATGAAAAAAAATCTTGTCCATATTAAAAGTCTTTTGTTAGAGAATTAAAACTGATGCAATTTGATATTAATAGAGACTTACTCCTTAAATCATTAAATTTTGTACAAGGAGTAGTAGAAAAAAAAAACACATTACCTATACTTTCAAATGTTTTGTTAAATATAAAAAATAATAAATTAGAGATAGTCGCCACTGACTTAGATATAGTTTTTTATGACGAAATATCGGAATTAAAAATCATCGAGGAGGGCAATACAACAACTTCTGCAAATGTTTTGTTTGATATACTAAGAAAAATCCCTGCTGGAACTGAAATAAATTTTACTTTAAAAGGTGAAAACAAATTAAGTTTAAAATCAAAAAATTCCGATTTCAACTTATTGTGTTTACCTACAAGTAATTTTCCAACTTTTGATGATAAATTTGAAATTGAAAAATTAGAGATTGAAAAAAAAAGGTTTCTTTCTTTACTTAATAAAACTAAAATTTCTATTTCTAATGATGATACAAGACATTATTTGAATGGTGTATATCTTCATGCAACAGAATCAAACAAAAATACTTTTTTAACAGGAGTTGCAACTGACAGTCACAGACTTTCCTCAAGCAGTATAGCAGTTGAAAATATAAAAACATTTACATCAATAATCATTCCACGTAAAACTGTTTTCCAGCTATGTTCGCTACTAGATAATGTAGATGAAAAATTGTTTATTCAAACTAGCGTCAATAAGATCAAGTTTTCATTAGGAAAAATAAATTTAATATCAAAAGTAATAGATGGTAAATTTCCCGATTATCAAAAGGTAGTGCCTAAAGAGAATACAAAAACTCTTACAGTTTCATCTAAAGATTTCATCAATTCTGTCGAAAGAGTTGCATCCGTTTCGATCGATAGAAAGGAAGGTGTTAAACTAGAATTAAGTCGAGACAAATTGAAATTATCAGTAAATAGCACTAATTCTGGAGATGGAAATGAAACAGTAGCTGCTAAATATGATGGAGAAGACCTTACTATAGGTTTTAATTCAAAATATTTAATCGATATAGCATCTGAGATTGAAGATAAAAATTTAACATTTAGTCTTAAAAACTCAACCTCACCAGTTCTAGTGTTTGATAACTCAGATAAAAACAGTTTTTATGTAATAATGCCGATGAAAATTTAAAAGTCATTTTTCACCTTTTTTTTTTAAAAAATCATCTAAAAACATTGATAATTGTCACTAATAGAAGGTCAGGTTTTTGGTCGATTGTATATTGAGGACAAAAAATGATATAAAAATAAAATTTTAAAAATTACATGTCAAAACAATCTCAATTAAATCAAAAAAACGAATACAGCGCTTCATCAATAAAAGTTCTTAAAGGTTTAGATGCAGTAAGAAAAAGACCTGGAATGTATATTGGTGATACGGATGATGGAACTGGTTTGCATCATATGGTCTTTGAGGTCCTTGATAATTCAATTGACGAGGCTCTTGGAGGGCATTGTAAAAATATTACAGTTTTTATCAATTCAAACGATACTATCACAGTCGAAGATGATGGACGAGGAATACCTATTGATATGCATAAAACTGAAAAGATGTCCGCTGCAGAAGTTATTATGACACAACTCCATGCTGGAGGAAAATTTGATCATGATTCTTACAAAGTTTCTGGTGGACTACATGGTGTAGGTGTATCTGTAGTCAATGCGCTTTCAGAAAAACTCGTATTAAGAATCTTTAGAGATGGGGCTGAATATTTTATAGAGTTTGAAAATGGCAAATCTCTAAAACCATTAAAAAAAATAGGTAAATCTTCTAAAAGAGGAACAAATATTACTTTTTTGCCATCAAAAGAGATATTTTCTTCAATAAAATTTAGTTCATCTGTATTACAAAAAAGAATGAGAGAGTTAGCATTTTTAAATAAAGGAATAGGCTTAACATTAGTTGATAAAACATCTTCTAAACCAAAAAAATATGAAAATAAGTTTGACGGAGGTATCTTAGAGTTTGTTCAATTTATTAATAAGAAAAAGCCTATCTTATCTAATAAAAATGAAAAAGCGGTATTTAAAAAACCAATATACATATCAGCAAATAAAGATGATGTGAATGTAGAATGTTCTTTAGAATGGAACGCAGGGTATTCTGAAGAGGTGATGGCCTTTACAAATAATATTCATCAAAAAGATGGAGGAACTCATTTATTAGGTTTTAGAAGTGCATTAACAAGAGTAATTAACAAATACTCAAGTGAACATAATAAGAAAAACAAATTATCGTTAACTGGTGAAGATATAAAAGAGGGATTAACAGTAGTTCTCTCAGTAAAAATGCCTGACCCTAAGTTTTCTTCTCAGACTAAAGATAAATTAGTTTCATCAGAAATTCGTCTTATAGTTGAGAGTATAATAAATGATAAAATTTCGATGTGGTTCGATCAAAACCCATCAATTATTAGAAATGTTTTAGAGAAAATTGTTCAGGCCGCTGTAGCTAGAGATGTCGCGAGAAAAGCTAGAGATAATGTTCGAAGAAAGGGAAGTTTTGAAATAACAGGGTTGCCAGGCAAACTTGCTGATTGTCAAATTTCTAAAAAAGAGGGAACAGAGCTCTATATTGTTGAGGGTGACTCTGCAGGAGGTTCAGCAAAACAAGGAAGAAATAGAGAGTTTCAAGCTGTTTTGCCCCTAAGAGGAAAAATACTTAATACTTATGTAAATACTAACGGTAGAAATGCTGGAAAAACTGCTGAAAATGAAACTAAGGCACTTTCTAAAATGATGTCATCAAGTGAAATAGTAACATTAATTAATGCTTTAGGAACGGGCTCAAAAGATTTTGATATTAATAATTTAAGATATGACAAAATTATAATTATGACTGATGCCGATGTAGATGGTTCTCATATTAGAACTTTACTTTTAACTTTTTTTAATAACCACCCATTTAATAAATTAATAGAAAATGGACATTTATATTTGGCTCAACCCCCATTGTTTAAGATTTCTAAAAGTAATAAAAGTCATTACATGAAAGACGAAAAAGATTTGGAAAATTATATTTTAAAAAATTCTAATAATAAGGAAAAAAAAGGAAAGTTATCAGCCAAAGAGATAAATAAAATTTTAGAGCAAGAGAAGCAAAAATTTACAATTCAAAGATTTAAAGGTTTAGGTGAAATGAATCCAGAAGAGCTATGGCAAACTACTCTAAACCCCGATAATAGAAATTTATTAAAAGTACAATATTCAAATGGAACTAAAGATAAATCGAAAGAGGACCAAAAAATAATCAGTATTTTAATGGGTGATGAAGTTGCACCAAGAAGAGAATTTATTACTAGCAACGCATTGGATGTAGCTAATTTAGATATTTAAACCACATGGATTTTGCTACTATTTTCAGGTTAGAAGAAAACCTTAATTTAGATAAAAAAACACTAGTCTTTTTAAGGTGGATTGCTATTTTTGGTCAACTTTTTTCAATCAATTTAGTATATTTTTTTTTAGATTTAAATTTTCCAGTTTTACTCTGTCATATAGTTATTGCTGTAGGACTATTTACAAATATATACTTACAATTTGGCTTAAAAGCAAATTTGCTTAAGGATTTATATTCCTGCTCTTTTTTATTGTATGATATTATTCAGTTAAGTATTCTGTTATTTTTAACTGGAGGTATTTTTAATCCCTTTGCAATTCTTTTAATAGTCCCGACAATTGTTTCATCCACTTTTTTGAGTATGGGCAGCACTATTATACTTGGATCTTCAACGATTTTTTTATTATTCATTTTAACCTTTTTTAAAATGCCTCTACCTGGAATGGAAGAATATGTACTATCATTTCCAAATTATTATGTCACAGGAATTTTAATTTCTTTAGTAATAGGCCTTATTTTTTTAAGTTATTTTGGCATAAGATTTGCAGGAGAAACAAAAAAAAGATCTGATGCGTTAAATAAGCTTCAACAAATTCTAGCCAAAGAATATGAATTAGAATCATTAGGAGGACAAGCCGCCGCCGCCGCACACTCACTTGGAACTCCATTAGCTACTATAACAGTGGTTGCTAAAGAATTAAGAAAAGAAGTAGGAGAAGACTCTAAACTTATAAAGGATATAGATTTACTGATAAGTCAGACTAAGAGATGTAGTGAAATTCTAAAAAAAATATCACAAAAAAAAATTATTAGTGATGAATTTCTTAGCTCTATAAATTTTGAAGATTTATTAGAAGAAATAATAAAAACTTTTCAAGAGTCCACTGAAAAAGACATAAAACTAAATACAGATAAAGATATAAACAAAATAGATATAAAAAGAAATCCCGAACTAGTTTACGGTTTGAGAAATTTTATAGGTAACGCTGTCAAATTTGCAAATCAAAAAATTCAAATATCGATAGTAAGTGATAATATAAACTTATTTATTGTTATTGAAGACGACGGTCCAGGTTTTCCAGAAGATATAATGAAAGCTTTAGGGGAGCCCTATATTAAATCAAGATCGAAATTATACAAAAATAATGCAGGCTTAGGATTAGGAACATTTTTAGGTAAAACTTTATTAGAAAGACAATCAGCGGTAATATATTTTGAGAATGGCAGCGTCTTTAACGGGGCTAAAGTGAAAATTAAGTGGAGAATAAATGATTTGCCTATTTAGGTTCCTGTTGCGTCAAGCAATGTATAGCACCAAATCCCCAAATAAGAACTGAACAATCTACGGGAATAATTTTTCTATTTTTAAAATGTTTTTTAAAAATTTTTAAAACTATTTTGTCATTATCATCCTTAAATGTAGGCACTAACACAATTTTATTAGCTATATAAAAATTAAGATACGTTGCTGGAACTCTAGTACCTTTGATGTATTTAGCCTTTGGCATAGGTATTTTGATAATTTTAAATTTTTTAAAATCATTTAATTTTTTTATAATTTTAAAATTATTTCTAAGAATTTTATAATTTGCGTCTCTTCTATTTCTTTCATAAGCTAAAAATATTTTTTTTTCAGAAACAAATCTAGCCAAATCATCAACATGACCATGAGTATCGTCACCTATTATCCCTTTTTTAAGCCATAAAACTTTTTCTATTCCGAAATATTCGTTAAATAATTTTTCATAATCATTTTTTTTTAATCCAGGGTTTCTCTGCTGAACTCTACTCAAAAGGCATTCTTCAGTAGTAATGAGAACCCCTTTGCCATTTACATCTATTGCACCTCCCTCTAGAACAATTTTCCTTTTATTAAAAATAGGTGAAATTGAGTTAAGTTTTAAAATTTTCTCTATTTTATTGATAATATTATTATCTTTTTTAAAGTTTTTATATTTCGCCCAAGAATTGAAATCCCAATTAATCAAAAATTTTTTATTTTTGTTGTTTTTAACAAAAATGGGAAAAGAGTCTCTTAACCACACTCTATTAGTTTTGCATAAAGTAAATTTTATATTTAAAAAATTAACCTTAAAGTTTTTTAAAATTGCAGTTGCTTTTTTCTTAAGTGAATTATTTTCTATAAGTATATTTACTGTTTGATCTTGAGAAATATGGAAAATTATTTTAGCAAATACGTTTGGAACAAGATCAAATTTGTTTGGCCAGTCATTTTTGTTATGGGGCCAAGCTATCCAAGTTGACTCTTGCTTTTCCCATTCAGCAGGCATTATTAAACCTTCAGGGATTGAAAATTTAGTCATCGATTGGATTTTTAAGAATGTTTTTGTATGAATCAATTCTTCTATCTCTAAAAA
>CACAAD010000010.1 GCA_902530455.1 uncultured Pelagibacteraceae bacterium
TCTTCACTCAATAAGGCATTCGATTTCTCTTACTTTTGAACTTGACAAATCTTTTGATCCTGGTTTTAAAAAATTTATAAAAAAGGCTATCCCTTTAACTATTTTAACCGGTGTAATATTTTTATTTGCGATATTTTTTTTAAATAATTTTTATAAGCTTGATGAGGCTATATATAAGGTAATTTTTATTGGTTTGGCGTCGCTTACTTTTCCGCATATATTGTTAGAATATCTTTTAGAAAAAAATGAAAAAAGAACTTAAAATTTATTTAGCGTCACCAAGGGGATTCTGTGCTGGAGTAAAAAGAGCAATAGACATTGTTGAAAAATCAATCAATAAGTTTGGATCTCCAGTATATGTTAGACACGAGATAGTACATAATAAACAAGTTGTTGAAGAGCTAAAAAAAAAGGGGGCAATTTTTGTTGATGAATTGTCTGACATAGAGGATGAAAAAAGACCAGTGATTTTTTCTGCTCATGGCGTTCCTAAGTCTGTGCCTCAAGAAGCAAAATCGAAAAATTTATCTTTTGTAGACGCTACTTGCCCTTTAGTATCCAAAGTTCATAGAGAGTCGGAACAATTGCACAAAAAGGGTTTTGACATTTTGCTTATTGGACACAAAAATCATCCTGAGGTGGTAGGCACAATGGGTCAACTACCCAAAGGATCTATAAAATTAATTGAAACAAAAAATGACGTAGAGAAACTTGATAAAGAAAATTTTAAGAAACGATTAGCTTATATAACTCAAACTACGCTTTCAGTGGATGATACTGCAGACATCATTAATCACCTTAAAAAAAAATTTCCAAATATTAAAGGTCCAATTAAAGAGGATATTTGTTACGCTACAACAAACAGACAATCGGCTGTAAAAAAAATAGCGTCTAGATGTGATATGTTTTTTGTTGTTGGTAGTCGGAATTCATCTAACTCAGTAAGATTAGTTGAGGTAGCAAAAAAAGCAGGGTGTAAAAATTCTCAGTTGATGCATTCAGAAAAAGAAATACCATTTAACGAGATAGATAACTCTGACACCATTGGAATATCTTCTGGTGCATCAGCTCCTGAAAAATTAGTACAAACTTTAATTAATAATATAAAAAAAGATAGAAAAGTATCTATAGAGGAAGTAGTAGTAGCAGAGGAAAAAGTTATTTTTAAGATACCAAAAGAGCTTAACTAATGGCTGTCTATACAAAATTTAATTATGATCAAATTGAAAAAATTATATCTCAGTATAATTTAGGTAAACTAGATCATTTTAAGGGTATTGAAGAAGGAATAGAAAATACAAATTATTTTTTATCTGTTGAAAAGAAAAAATTCATACTTACAATTTATGAAAAAAGAGTAAAGTCTGAAGATCTTCCATTTTTTTCTAATCTTATGTCATCGTTAAATAAATCGAATTTTAAATGCCCTGCCCCAATAATAAATAAACAAAATAAAACAATTACAGAATTTGAGGGTAAAAAACTAATGATAGTCTCTTTTCTTGAGGGTAAAGCAAAACAAAATTTATCTCCTTTAAACTGTAAATCAATTGGTATCGAAGTTGCAAAAATGCACAAAATTACAAAGAACTTTAAATTTAAAAGAGAGAATGATCTTTCTGTAAAATCTTGGAGAAATTTATTTGACTCTGTAAAAGATAAATGTTCTAAAATCCATAAAGATCTACCAAAATTAATAGAGGAAAATCTTAGAGATGTTGAAAAAAATTGGCCAAAAAATTTACCTCGGGGTATAATTCATGCAGATTTATTTCATGATAATATTTTTTTTCTTCAAGATAAGTTTAGCGGGATAATTGATTTTTACTTTTCATGTGAGGACTTTTTTGCTTTCGAAATAGCTATTTGTTTTAATGCGCTCTGTTTTGACGGTTTAAAAGAAAACTTAAGTTTTAATGTTACAAAAGCAAAAAATTTCATTGATGGATACACCTCGATAACAAAACTCAATGAAGAAGAAAAAAATAACATTAAAGTATTGTCTCAAGGGGCTGCTTTGAGATTTCTATTAACAAGGGTATTTGACACTCTTCATAAAGTTGAAGGAGCAATTGTAAAAATTAAAGATCCTATTGAATATTTAAAAAGATTAGAATTTCATAAAAATTCAAAAAATTATGAGGATTATTTCTTTTAATGAAGTTTAAAATTTATACTGATGGCGCGTGTTCAGGAAATCCCGGAAAAGGGGGTTGGGCCGCTGTTATTTTAGACGGAAAAAATCAATCTAGTATTTCTGGTAGTGAAAATAAAACTACTAATAATAGAATGGAGTTAATGGCGCCGATAATGGCCTTAAAAAAAATTAAAACGAAGTCAGAAATTACAATTTATACTGACTCTAGATATGTCAAAGATGGAATTACTGAATGGATAAAAAAATGGAAATTAAATGATTGGAAAAGTTCAAATAAAAAACCAGTAAAAAATAAGGATTTGTGGGTTAAATTAGATAATTGCTGCCAGAAGCATGATGTAAGTTGGAAATGGGTTAAAGCACACGCAGGAAATAAACTAAATAATTTAGTAGATGAGTTGGCAGTTTCAAAATCTAAATAGATTTTAAAAAACTTTCTGCTCCAGACAATTCGCAGGTGGCAGTCTCTTTTTCCACTTCTACTTTTTTTAAAATTTGATTTTCTACCAGCATTGTATATCGATTTGATCTCATCCCTAGCCCTTTATCTGATTTATCAACTTCAGTACCTATAGATTTAGTAAAATTTAGAAAAGGATCGCCAACCATAAAAATTTTGTTACCTGTTTTTTGATTTTCACCCCAAGCTTTCATAACGTTAGGATCATTTACTGCTATACAAATAATTTTTGTAACTCCTTTTTTTTTAGCTAAATCATAGTTTTTAATATAGCCAGGTAAATGAAGTGCTGAACATGTTTTAGTAAATGCACCTGGCATTCCTAGTATTATAGTCTTATTGTCTTTACATAGATCTTGGACATCAATTTTTTTAACATCATTGTTCTGATCAAGATAAAATAATTTTGAACTAGGTATTTTATCTCCGACTTTTATTTTCATTAAATTCTTTCTAAAATATATTTTTTTATATCTTCTAGTTTGTTATCAATTATCTCAAATTTTTCAATTTTTTTTAACAAATCTGAAAATTGTTTAGGAGGATCAACATTTTTTCCTATTGCCAATTTAATTGTCTCTAAAAATTTATATGGATGAGCCGTTCCTAATACAACAGTTTTAGAATTATTTTTAACTTTATATGAAGCTCCTACAGCAGTTGCAGTGTGTGGATCTAAAATAAATCCATAATTTATAAAAAAATCTTTTATAATTCTTAATGTATCTGCATCATTTATTTTTTCAGCAGAAAAATTTTCTCTGATCTTTTTTAATTCATCTTTTTCTAATTTAAAAAAACCATTTTTATTTAAATCTTGCATCGATTTCGACACTTTTTGATCATCGCTGTTCAACACATCGAATAACAACCTTTCAAAATTACTTGCTACCTGTATATCCATACTAGGAGAAAGAGATGGTTTCACTTTGGACGGTCTGTATTCTCCATTATTTATAACTCTACATAATATATCATTTTCATTTGTAGCTACTATTAACTTATCTATGGGTAATCCCATTTTTTTTGCAATATAGCCTGCATATACGTCTCCAAAATTTCCAGTTGGAACAGAAAAATTGACTTTAGAGGACATTTGAAAATATGCATAAAAATAATAAACAATTTGACAAATAATTCTCGCCCAATTAATCGAATTTACACCTGACATGTTTATTTTTTCTCTAAATTGTTCGTCATTGAACATTTGTTTAACAATTTTTTGACAGTCATCGAAATTCCCTTTAACAGCAAGATTGTAAATATTATTAGAACCACATGTGGTCATTATTTTTCTTTGAACATTAGAAATTTTTTTATGAGGGTGTAAAACAAAAAGATTTATATTTTTTTTTTCTTTTAAGGCAGCAATTGCAGCAGAACCAGTATCACCAGATGTTGCAACAATTATGTTTATATTTTTGTTATTTAAATTAAGCGCCTCGTACATTAATCCTATTACCTGCATTGCAATATCTTTAAACGCTAAAGTCGGACCATGATAAAGCTCAAGTAAATTAATATTATCTATTTTTTTTATTTCAACGATATTTTTTATACCAAAACTAGAATAAGCTTTATCAAGAATCAATTTTATCTTGTTCTTGTTTAAAACAGGAGTGCAAAATTTAGATATAATTTCAACCCCTAAATCTATGTAATTGAGTGTACTTAATTCTTTTAATTCTTTTTCATCAATTTTTTGTATTTCATTTGGGAGAAAAAGACCTCCATCTGGTGCCAGCCCTCTTAAAAAAATGCTACTAAAATCAAAATTTAAAGATTTATTTCTAGTGCTTATATAATTCATTGTTTTTTTCTAAAGTATAAAAAATATAATAATATTGAAAGTGCAACGGAATACCAAGTTATAGCATATTTAAGGTGATTATTGGGCAAATTAGGACTGATAATTTTGTTCTTAACTAAATTATTTTGATTGCTTTCTAAATATATAACTACATTATTCAGTTTATATCCTGTAAAACTTTCAAGATCTTCTAATTTTAAAGAATACCATATATTATTTTCAATATCATTTTCAGGTTTAAATAGATTTGGTTTGGTTATTTTTTTTAAGATACCTTCGAAAGATTTAGAATTTATATTATTAATATTTTTATTATCTCTCAAATCTTTATCAATCCAGCCTCTATTTACTAGAAGAATTTCGTTCGAGTTCATTTTTATTGGAGTAATTATATCGTACCCTGGAGTTCCTTTACTATTCAAGCTATATAAATATATTTGTTTTTCAAAATCAAAAGTACCGTTAAATTTTACTTTTTGATAATTAATTAAATTTGTATTGGAGAAAAATACAGGTTCAGAATTTAGACCATTGTTTATTTCGTTTATGAGACCAAGTTTCCATTGTAATCTGTAGACTTGCCAAGTACCAAGTGAACAAAAAAGTATTATAGAAAAAAAAACAAAAATACTAAAAGATATTTTTCTCAAGTATTTCTAACTTCCCCAAATATAGATTGCCGCAAAAAGAAATAACCAAACGACGTCTACAAAGTGCCAATACCAAGCTGCTGCCTCAAATCCAAAGTGGTGGTCAGGTTTGAAATGACCTTTAATTGACCTATACAGGCATACTGCTAAAAAAATTGTTCCTATGATAACATGAAAACCATGAAAACCTGTGGCCATATAAAAAGTTGATCCGTAAATATTTCCATCTATCGTAAATGAAGCATGATGATATTCATATGCTTGAAAACAGGAAAAAACAAAACCTAAAAAAACAGTAGCGATTAAACCGTTTACTAAAGCTTTTCTATCATTTTCGATCATGGCATGGTGTGCCCATGTTACAGTCGTGCCAGACAGCAATAAGATTAAAGTATTAATAAGTGGGATATCCCATGGATCGAATGTTTTAATATCTGCGGGTGGCCATATTTTTCCAATGGCCTCTGTTGGAAATAAGCTTGCATTAAAAAAAGCCCAGAACCAAGCCACAAAAAACATGACTTCTGAAGCAATAAAAAGTGTCATGCCGTATCTGTGGGTTATTTGAACTACCATAGTGTGATGACCTTGTTTTTCTGCTTCATCAACAACGTCTCTGAACCACATGAAAGATCCGTAAATTAATAATGCTGTCCCAATTAACAGCAACCATAACGCTTTGGTATGAAAATAATAAACTGCACCTACTGCTAAAACCAAACAAGCAAATGAAGTAAATATTGGCCATGGACTTGGGTCAACTAAGTGGTAATCGTGCTTTTTTTCTCCTGATGACATCTAAGCGCTACCCTTTTTATAATAATTTGAAGAAAAAAAGGTGAATGACAATGTAACATCCGAAATATTATTTGTTTTTTTATCATCCACAACTTTTGGATCCAAGAAAAATGTTAACACAAAATCCCTTTTTTGCCCTGGATTAAGAGTTTGTTTTTCAAAACAGAAGCAACCAATTTTATTAAGATACATACCAAAAGATGACGGAGAAACGTTAAAAGTTGCCGACCCTGAGGTTGGTTGATTAGACTCGTTTTCTACAAAAAATTTGACTGTATGTACCTCGCCAGGTTTTAGGTTAATAGTATTTTTCTCTGGATAGAATTTCCAATCTAAAGCGCCATTAGAATTTGTATCAAATCTAATTTTGTAATCTTGGTTAATAACTATTTTTGGAATTTCTTTATTTTCAGCATTTTGTGTAGTGCCTCCAAATCCCGTTACTCTGCAAAATAGATCATACAAAGGAACTGAAGCAAAAGACAGCCCTAACATTAAAAAAAAAATACCAGCAAGGACTATTGGTGTTAGTGTTTTTTTTGTCATTTAAATTACTCTGTTATAAATACCTATATTATAAAAAGTTAAAAAAAATAGAAACAACATAAATATAACAAGTAAAACAGCTGTAATTATATTTCTTTTTCGTTTATCCATAAAAATTAACAATAAAATAATCAAGCAATATTAATAAAAAAATGAAAAATAAATAAAAAATTGAATATAAAAATATTTTCCTAGCTATTAGATTATTGCCGGTTTTGTTTTTTGATTTTAAAAGAGTTCCACATAAATATATATAATAAATTGTTAATGCTAATGTGGGTAAAAAATAGAATGCAGAAAGAAAATTTAAGATATATGGAAGTGATATCACTGGTAACATTAGTAAAGAATAAATAAAAATATTTTTCTTCGTTGTATCGACTCCGTATATGTTTGGTAGCATTGGAATGTTTGCTTTTTTATAATCGTCAGACTTATATATGCTTAACGCCCAAAAGTGTGAGGGCGTCCAAAAGAAAATAATTAAAAATAAAATAATAGGTTCAATAGTCAAAGCGCCTGTTGCAATAGTCCAGCCTATAGCCGGGGGTAAAGCGCCCGCTGCTCCTCCAATAACTATATTTTGAGGTGTTCTTCTTTTTAGCCAAACCGTGTAAATAAAAAAGTAGAAAAAAATTGTAAATAATAGAAGAATTGCGGACATCAAATTAGATGAGAAATATAACAACGTTACTGAAATCACTGAAAGTAATACTCCAAACAAAAAAGCTTGGTTTTTAGTAACCTGGCCTGCGGGTATAGGTCTTAAGCACGTTCTAGACATCAGGGCGTCCAAGTCAGATTCATACCACATGTTAAGTGTCCCAGCTGCTCCAGCACCCAGTGCTACGGCTATTAAAGAAAATATTGAATTTAAAATACTTACCTCTTTTGGAGCTATGACCAATCCGACCATGCAAGTAAATAAGACTAAAGACATTACTCTAGGCTTCATTAAGTTAAAAAATGAGTCTATGTAAAAACTAGATCCTTTTAAATTTTTTTCTCTTATTTCTAATTGTATCAAATTATTTTACCTTTGGTAGTTCTTCAAATGTATGAAAAGGTGGAGGTGAAGAAACTGTCCACTCTAGTGTTGTAGCACCGTCTCCCCATGGGTTTTGAGCAGCTGCTTTTTTTTTTATAAAGGAATAAAGTAAATTTATTAGAAATACTCCTACCCCGATTAAAGAAATATAAGATCCTATTGACGAGACATAATTCCATCCCGCAAAAGCATCCGGATAGTCTGCATATCTTCTTGGCATGCCTGCTAATCCTAGAAAATGTTGTGGGAAAAAAAGTAAATTAACGCCAATAAAAGTTAACCAAAAATGTAGTTTTCCTAAAAACTCTGAATACTCGTACCCTGACATTTTGCTAAACCAATAGTAAAAGCCAGCAAAAATAGCAAATAGTGCACCCATTGATAAAACGTAATGAAAATGAGCCACTACATAGTAAGTATCGTGTAAAGCAGTGTCCACACCTGCGTTAGCTAGAACTACACCAGTAACTCCACCTAAAGTAAATAAAACTATAAATCCTATCGCCCAAAGCATTGGTGTTTTAAAACTAATAGATCCACCCCACATTGTAGCCACCCATGAAAAAACTTTTATTCCAGTTGGCACCGCAATAATCATCGTAGCTGCTAAGAAATATGCTTTTGTGTCTGTATCTAATCCAACTGTGTACATATGGTGAGCCCAAACAACAAAACCTACGACTCCTATCGCTACCATAGCATAAGCCATCCCTAGATATCCAAAAACTGGTTTCTTTGAAAAAGTTGAAACTATGTGACTTATCATTCCAAAACCAGGTAATATTAATATGTAAACTTCTGGATGACCAAAGAACCAAAATAAATGTTGAAATAATACTGGGTCTCCCCCGGTCTGAGCTTCAAAAAAAGCGGTACCGAAATTTCTGTCCGTCAATAACATAGTTATTGCTCCAGCTAATACCGGTAAAGATAATAGAAGAAGAAATGCAGTAACCAAAATTGACCAAGCAAATAAAGGCATTTTATGTAATGTCATTCCCGGTGTTCTCATGTTCAAAATTGTTGTAATAAAGTTTATTGCTCCTAAGATTGAAGAGGCCCCTGCTATGTGTAAACTTAAAATTGCTAGGTCCATAGCTGGTCCAGGTTGTCCTGTTTTAGATGATAGTGGTGGGTAAATAGTCCATCCGCCGCCTACTCCAGTTTGACCTGGAGGCCCATCAACAAATATTGAGGCTAGTAATAAAATTAAAGATACTGGTAAAAGCCAAAAAGAAATATTATTCATTCTTGGAAACGCCATATCAGGAGCGCCTATCATAATTGGAACAAACCAATTACCAAATCCACCTATCATTGCCGGCATAACCATAAAAAAAATCATGATTAAGCCGTGACCAGTTACCAAGACATTATATAAATGATGATCCCCTCCAAGTATCCCATCACCAGGATACATGAGCTCAATTCTCATCAATATAGAAAAAGCAGATCCTATTAGACCAGCTATAATGGCAAATATCAGATACATTGTGCCAATATCTTTATGATTAGTGGAATAAGCCCATCTCTTCCAACCTGTAGGAGTGTGTGAATGAGTGTCTGCAGTTATAGATGACATTATTTAATTTTTCCTTTTGTAATTTTACTTACCACTTTTTTATTTAAATTTAATTCCTCTTTAGCAAATTTTTGTTTTGCTTCAACTAACCATGCATCATACTCATCTTGAGAAACTACATTAACAGTTATAGGCATAAATGCATGTTTTACACCGCATAATTCTGAACACTGACCGTAAAATGTTCCAGTACGATCTGCTTTAAACCAGGTTTCGTTAATTCTCCCTGGCACAGCATCTCTTTTAACACCAAAAGATGGTAATGCCCAAGCATGAAGTACATCATTAGCGGTAATTAAAACTTTTACAACTTTATTTACTGGAACAAATATTTCATTATCAACTGTTAAAAGTCTTGGTTGTCCAGGTTGCAAGTCTTTATCTTCTATCATGTAAGAGTCAAAAATTATATTTTCATCAGGATACTCATAACCCCAATACCATTGGTAACCCACTGCTTTTATAGTTACATCTGCTGGTGGAATTTCATCTTGCTCATACAAAACTTTAAAGGATGGCACTGCTATTGCAATTAATATTAAACAAGGCACAAGGGTCCAAATAACTTCTATAAATGTATTGTGTGTAGTTGTTGAAGCAACTGGATTTCTTGAAGCCCTAAATCTTATACAGGCATAAATAACTAAAAACAAAACAAAAACTGTAATACCTGTGATTATAGGAAGTAACATATAGTCATGGAACCAAACTATATCCTCCATATGTCCTGAGCCTGCTTTCTGAAAACCTAGTTGCCAGTCTTTAGGCTCATTAGCAAAAAGAGTAATCGGAGCAAGTAAGAATATTATTAATTGTGTAAGTTTAAACATTTTAATTTTTATACAACTTTTTAATACTTTAACAAATTCAATAAATGCGACAATTAAGGATAATTATTGATAAAATTAACCAAAGAAATAGCGCTTATAGCAGCGGTATCTGATCTAAGTATATTTTTTGATATTGTAAAAGGTACAACTTTAGAAAATGATAAAATAAACTGTCTTTCTGATGGGGAAAAGTCACCCTCTGGACCAATTAAAACACATAAAGATTTAAAATTTTTAAGTTTCTCAACACTCAAATTATCATTTGAATTAACATCAGCAAATAAAAGTTTAGTAGTTTCTTTTAAATTTTTTAAAAAATCTTTTAATTTAATCGCCTCTAAAATTTCAGGTGGAAACATTTGATTGGATTGTTCTGTGGCCCCAATAATTATTTTTTTGGCTCGATCATAATTTAATTCTTTTACTTCAGTTCTTTCTGAAATTATTGGTATTATCTTACTTACACCAAGTTCTGTTGCTTTTTGCAAAATCATTTCCATAGGTGTTTTTTTAACTAAACAGATGGCGAGTTCAATTTTATTTTTTTTTTGAGGTTCTTTTACTTTTTTTAAAAATTTTACTTCTACTCTTTCTTTTTCTAAGAAAACTATTTCACTTTCCCATTCACCCTCAATATTAAAAAAATTTATAATTGATCCTCGTTTTAATCTCATAACATTTACAACATAATGGGTGTGCTCTTTTGATAATAAATTTGTGGAGTTTTCAACTATACTATTAGGATGATATAATCTAATATTCATCATTAGTTTATATACTAAAAACAAATTTGAATTAATAAAAGGATAAACTTTATGACTAAAGCACTAAGGGCAGGAGAAAACCCGATAGGAGTTGATGTGGTAGAGGGAAAATCATACTTCTGGTGCACATGTGGAAAAAGTTTAAGGCAGCCTTTTTGTGATGGATCTCATAAAGGAACAGAATTTTCACCATTTATTTTTAAGGCTGAACAATCTAAAAAAGTTTTTTTCTGCACTTGTAAACAAACTAAGGATCAACCGTTGTGTGATGGATCGCACAACTTAAAATAATATATGAAACCGAAAGCCATTGTATTTGATGCATACGGTACTCTTTTCAATGTCAACTCAGCAGCAGAAAAATGCAAAAGCAAAATAGGAAATAAATGGGAAAGTTTTGCAAATTTTTGGAGGACTACTCAACTTGAATATACTTGGCTTAGAAGTTTAATGAAAAAACATAAAGATTTCTGGCAAGTAACTGAAGATAGTTTAGATAAGTCAATGAAAGTTTTTAATATTGACAATAGTTTAAAAAAAGAATTGTTAAATCTTTATAAGATTTTATCGCCATATCCAGAGGTAAAAAAAGTTTTAACAAATTTGAAAGAAAAAAAATTTAAATTAGCAATTCTTTCAAATGGAACACCAGAACTTCTTGAAGAGCTAGTAAAAAAAAATAATTTAGATGATTTATTTGATGATCTTTTTTCTGTAGAACAAGTAAAAATTTATAAACCTGACTCAAAAGTTTACGATCTTCCAATTAAAAAGTATAAAATAAAACCTGAAGAAATAGTTTTTTTAAGTGCTAATACCTGGGATGTGTCAGGGGGAGGAAACTACGGATATAACTCAGTTTGGGTAAACAGGAATAAATCCCATTTCGATATACTGGATTATCATCCGAAAAATGAGATCGGCAACTTAACGCAGCTACTTGATATCATTTAAACTTAAGATATATTTTACTCATGACACAAATTGAAATTAAAAAAATTATTAAAGCTATTAATGCTTCAGATGGTGCTGGAGTAAAATTAAAAAGAAGTATTGGAACACCAGAGGCTGATTATATTGATCCATTTTTGATGCTAGATGAATTTGGATCTGAAAATAAAGATGATTATATTGCTGGATTTCCTCCCCACCCTCATAGAGGAATCGAGACTGTTACCTATATGTTAAATGGTGAATTTGAACATCGAGATAGTACTGGCGCGAAAGGAACAATGGCTCCAGGAGATGTCCAATGGATGAAGACTGGAAGAGGAATTATTCATTCAGAGATGCCAGCAATGTCTGGGGGAAAATTATTAGGTTTTCAACTTTGGATAAATATGCCAGCTAAATTAAAAAAAAATAAACCTGAATACATTTATATTAAGGGTAATGAGCTTGGTGTTCACACAGATAAAGAAAAAACTGTAAAAGTAATTGCGGGAAAATATGCAAATGCACAGGGGCCAGAAAAAAAACACAATGTTGAGCCAATTTACTTACACGTAATATTGAAAGAGGGAAAAGAGTTTACATACGAAGTACCATCTGGTCATAATTCTTTTATTTACATTCTTAAAGGGGACTTAAAAATTGGTAATAAAAATCACGAAAAAGCAAGTGACTCAAACTTAATTTTATTAGAACGGGGAAGCGAGCTTGAAATTAAAGCAAATAAAAAAAACAGAATTTCTATTCATAGCCGGTAAACCAATTGGAGAGCCTATAGCAAGAGGAGGTCCATTTGTCATGAATACTAAAGCAGAAATACTTGAGGCTATTCAAGATTATAACAACGGAACATTTGCTAAATACTGAAAGTTAAAGTACGTTCCCGTTAAAAATGCCGAAATCAATTATTATTAAAAAAAATGGTGGGCCTGAAGTTTTAGAGCTTCAAAATATTGAAATTGGATCGCCAGGAAAAAATGAAATAAAAGTTACAAATCACGCAATAGGATTAAATTATATTGATACTTATCATAGATCGGGTTTGTATCCTATTAAATTACCAAGTGGAATAGGTTTAGAAGCAGCTGGAAGAATAGATGAAGTTGGTCCTAATGTAACAGAATTTAATAAAGGCGATAATATTGCTTACGCTTCAGTTCCACTGGGAGCTTATTCTCAGCAAAGAATAATTCCTTCTAAAATTGCTGTAAAAGTGCCAGACGGAATTACTCATGAACTAGCCGCAACTTTAATAACAAAAGGTTTAACTACAAATTATTTACTTACAAAAACTTATCGTCTTAAAGCTGGTGAGATCGTATTATTTCATGCTGCAGCAGGTGGAGTAGGACAAATTTTTGCTCAATGGGCTAATAGTATTGGGGCAAAAGTCATAGGAACTGTTGGATCAGATGAAAAGATTAAAGTTGCAGAGAAAAACGGATATTCTCATGTTATAAATTATACTAAAAATGATTTTGCAAAAGAAGTTTTAAGAATAACTAAAAATGAGGGAGTTCCGGCAGTTTTTGATGGGGTAGGAAAAAAAACATTTTATGGATCTTTATCTTGTCTAAAAATAAGGGGTACGATGATAAGTTTTGGTAATGCGTCTGGTCCATTAGATCCTGTCAATGTTCCAAAAGATATTCAACCAAAAGGTCTATACTTAACAAGGCCCTCGATAGCACAATATTTTACAAATAGAAAAGAACTTCAAGATGGTGCAGACACAATTTTTGAAAAAATTAAATTTGGAAAAATTAAAATTAATATATCAAAAAAATACAAGCTAGCTGATGCTAAGCAAGCTCATGCTGATTTAGAAGCAAGAAAATTAATGGGTCCTGCAATTCTTATTCCTTAATGAATAAAAAAATAATTTCTCCGTGTATAAGTATTTGTAAAACCGATCCTATCACTGGCTATTGCTATGGCTGTGCAAGAACCGATGAAGAAAAGGAAATTTGGAAAAATGAAAAGACAAATGAAGAGTGGAAAATGAAAAATTTGGAAATTATTACTTCAAGGATGAAGGGGTGGCAGTTAAATACTTTCAAAGAGTCATATGATCATAAAATAAAAAAGGGCATTTCTATTTTTAAAAAAAATTTTCTTCAAAAAAAACTATAAATCTTTTTTCATTGAGTCCATGTCGCTTAGATGAAATTTTAACGCTTCATTAGAAAGTCTAATTTCTTGTAGGAACAAAAAAATCGAAAAAATCATACAAATACAACAGGATGCAAAGCTTAACCTAGCATAAAGCACAAGATCTAAGTAAAGTAATAAAACTGTTAACATATTAAAAAGAAAACCAAAGGCAGAGAAGCCCATTACAAATTTTAAATAATTAGTCCTTTTGTTCAATACATGAAGTTGGTTTTCCCACTCAGGTGGAACCTTTTTTTCAAAAGTATATTGGTCGTGTATTTTCCTTATTAAAGCGCTTAATGTATGAAATCGATTACTATACATTGTCATCATTAAAGGAATAGCTGGAAACATCAAGGCCGCTACTGTGTAATCAATATCCATACGAATCAAATTGATTATGTATATTACGTTTGGTATTTACAAGTCATATTTAAATGAAAGATTTAAAAATATTCATTAATATAACAAGATTAAATCGACCGATAGGTTATTTGCTATTATTTTGGCCTTGTAGTTGGGGATTAGCTTATGCCTATTCTTTTAATAAAAATATAGAAACTTTTTTACTTTATATTATTTTATTTTTTTTTGGTGCAGTTTTAATGAGAAGTGCCGGATGTATTGTAAATGATATAGTTGATAGAAAACTAGATAAGAAAGTTAAGCGAACTCAGGGTAGACCATTAGCTGCAGATTTAATATCAGTTGGAAGAGCATTTATATATGTGATCTTACTTTGTGGTTTAGCATTTTGTATATTAATTCAATTTAATTTTTTAACAATTTTTCTGGGACTTGCCTCTATGACACTTGCCTTTAGTTATCCTTTTATGAAAAGAATTACGTATTGGCCGCAACTTTTTTTAGGTTTAACATTTAATTGGGGAATAATAATGGCTTGGGCCTCTGTTGTTGATTTTTTAACTATAGATATATTTTTAGTTTATTTAGCGGCCATATTTTGGACATTGGGATATGACACTATTTATGGAGCTCAAGACATTATAGATGATGAAATTATAGGAGTTAAGTCAACATCAATTAAATTTAAATCAATGTTAAAAAAATTTGTTTTTTCATGTTACACAACTAGTTTCCTTGTTCTTTTAATATTTTTTTATTTAAATATGAACTCGGTTTACTTTTTAATTCCATTATTAGGTTTCTTTGCAACCTTATTTTACCAAATATATATTTTTGATAAAAGAAAACCTGTAACATGTATGCAAGCATTTAAGGTAAATAATTTTTCAGGATTTTATTTATTTTTATCATTTTTAACTTTTTCTTTATAAAATGAAATTTGAAGAATTAAAAATTATCTTGAAAAGACTTTATAAAGATCACGTAAACAGGTATTTAAATCGTATTTTTTTATCGCTTTTTTTATCTTTAATTGTCTCTTTAAGCACTTCAGCTATTGCCTGGTTGTTAGATCCGGCTGTAAAAAAAATATTTATTGAAAAAAATCAAACTTATGCATGGGTGATACCATTAGCAATAATAATAGCATTTTCATCTAAAGGTATTTGTCTATATCTCGCAAGGATTTTACTTATAAAAACCGGTCAAGAAATTTCAGGTGAGCTCCAAACAAAAGTTGCAAAGTACATCTTAAATACAGATATCGCAACAATTGAAAAAAAACATTCGGGTAAATTTATTTCAAATATAAATTTCGACGCCGGGCAGGTTAATTCTTTATGTAGTACTGGCATACTTAATGCAATGAAAGATTCGATGACCTTAATTGCTTTAGTTGGTGTAATGCTTTACCAAAATTGGAAGCTTACCTTATTTGCGCTGATAATGATGCCTTTAGCGGCAGGTTTAGCTAAATCTCTTGGCAAACGAATAGGTAAGGCTGTTTCAGAAGCTGGAGAAATTTCTGGTAGATTAACGGCACATTTATCTGAAATTTTAAAAGCATCGAAAATGATAAGAATTTATCAAAAAGAAGAATTTGAATTTCAAAAGTCGAAAAATATTATTTTTGAAATGGTTAATAAAGGTGCAAAAATATCTTCAATAATTGTAAGAGCAACGCCATTAATGGAAATATTAACCGGATTTATGATTGCTGGGTTTATATTTTTTTCAGGATCATTAATTTCCTCTGGTGAGTTACAAGTAAATCAATTTTTTTCATTTTTAGCTGCAATGATGCTTGCTTATCAACCTATTCGTTCATTAGCTACAATTAACATGGTAGTTTTTTCTGGCGCGGCAGGAGCTAAGAGAATTTACAAAGTAATTGATCAACCAATTTCAATTAACAATGATCAAGGCCTACCTGATCTCAAACCATCTACTGGGAATATAAAATTTTCAAAAGTAAGTTTCAAATATGAAAATTCAAATGATAAAGCTATAAAAGATATAAATATTGATATAAAAGGTGGTTCGATGGCTGCATTCGTGGGTCATAGCGGTGCAGGAAAAAGTACAATAATAAACTTGCTACCAAGATTTTATGACCCTCAAAATGGCGAAATTTATATTGATGGGCAAAACACTAAGTCTATAAATTTAAAGTCTTTAAGAAGATCAATTTCACTTGTTAGCCAAGATGTAATACTTTTTGATAATTCAGTTAAAGAAAATATTTTATATGCCAATAAAGATGCATCGGAGGAAGAGTTTTTTGAGTCTTGTAAGTTTGCTGCTGCTGATGAGTTCATTAAAGATTTGCCTCAAAAACACGATACATTGATTGGTGAAAATGGAATAAGACTCTCTGGTGGTCAAAAACAAAGGCTTTCGATTGCTAGAGCCATTCTTAAAAAATCCCCAATAATTCTTCTAGATGAGGCAACTTCATCTTTGGACGCTGAGTCAGAAGAAGTTGTTCAAAGTGCTATAAAAAATTTAACAAAGAATAAAACAACACTTGTTATAGCCCACAGATTATCAACTATACATAATGCAGATAAAATTTTTGTAATTAAAAAAGGAATTTTAATAGATTCGGGTACTCACAAAGAACTAATTAAAGATTGTGACTATTATAAATTATTATATGAAAAACAATTAAAATAAGAATTTATGATTTTTTTCTATAGAACTTTAACTTTTTTTTTGTTCCCGGTTTTTGCTTTAATTATTTTTTTTA
This sequence comes from uncultured Pelagibacteraceae bacterium, assembly GCA_902530455.1. Taxonomy (GTDB): domain Bacteria; phylum Pseudomonadota; class Alphaproteobacteria; order Pelagibacterales; family Pelagibacteraceae; genus Pelagilacustribacter. Next base: position 16,867 of record CACAAD010000010.1, read on the forward strand.
GAAGATATTTCAATAAAGAAGATAAAAAAAGATTTAAAGAAAAGATATCAATCAATGATCCTTTTTTACCAAAAAATAAAAAAATTATATGGATTCACGCTGCAAGCATTGGTGAAACCAATAGTGTTTTTCCTTTAATCTCAAAGCTGACAAAGGACAATGAGGACGTATTTATTTTACTTACTTCAACAACGTTGAGTTCCAGTCAGCTTATAGAGAGAAAAAAATTTAATAAAAATAATATTCGACACCGTTTCTTCCCTTTAGATGTTCAGTTTTTAGTTAAAAAATTTATAAACCATTGGCAGCCTAATTTAGTGATATTCGTTGACTCTGAAATTTGGCCAAATTACTTGTTTGAGATATCTAAAAGAAAAATACCTTTAATGTTACTTAATGGTCGAATTACAATGAAAACATTTAAAAGATGGAAATTAGCATCTTTCTTGTCATTAAAATTATTTAGTTTATACGACTTATGTCTTTCATCAAGTATGGAGTCCGAAAAAAATTTAAAATCTTTAGGTGCAAAAAATGTTAAATTTTTTGGTAATTTAAAATTTTGCACAAACATAGATAGTGAAAAAGAATATATAAATTTGAAATCCATTTTTAACAAACATAATATTTGGTGTGCAGCAAGCACTCATCCGGATGAAGAGGAAATAATTTTAAAAACACATAATCTATTAAAAAAAAAAGGTATAAAAATTATTACAATAATTATTCCTCGCCACATTAACCGTTCGAATGAAATTAATAAAATTAGCAACGACTTTAATTTGAAAAGTCAAATAATAAATAATTTTGAGGATATATCTAAAAACTCAGAAATCTTAATTATTAATTCAATCGGAGAAATGATTAACTATTTTCAAAATTGTGAAAGTATATTTATGGGAAAATCGTTAT
>CACAAD010000011.1 GCA_902530455.1 uncultured Pelagibacteraceae bacterium
CATTATTTAATTCATTAAAATTATCATTTAAAAATTTTTCTAAATCAGTAAATTTCCAGTCTTCTTCTCTTTTATTAGGAAAACCTTTTTTTTTAAAATTTGCTAAATTTTCCTCTCTTAACTTTAGACTCTTGTCTGACTTATCTCTTATTTTAAAGTTTAATTCCATAATTAAATAAGATTTTTGTACCCAGTCTTTTCCAACTCTTCTCCTAATTCTTTAGAACCAGTTTTAATAATTTTTCCTGCTGACAACACATGTATAAAATCTGGTTTAATGAAATTTAAAAGTCTTTGATAGTGAGTAATAATTAGAAAAGAATTATTTTTATTTTTGTAAGAATTAACACCTTCGGCTACAATTTTTAATGCATCGATATCAAGTCCTGAGTCTGTTTCGTCCAAAATTGCTAGCTTGGGCTCTAAAATTTTTAATTGAAGTATTTCATTTTTTTTCTTTTCGCCGCCTGAAAATCCAACATTTAAATGTCTTGATAGAAACTTTTCATCTATACTTAGTTCTTTAGCTTTCTCTTTTACTATTTTAAGAAAATTGATTGCATCTAAATCTTTCTGCCCCTTTGCTTTTCTTATTGAATTTAATGAGGTTCTTAAAAAATTATTAGTATTTACCCCTGGTATTTCGGTAGGATATTGGAAAGCTAAAAACATTCCTTTTTGAGCTCTTTCCTCTATTGAAATTTGTGCTAAATCTTCCCCTTCATACTTTAACCCACCAGAAATATTATATCCTGGTTTGCCTGATAAAATATTTGCTAAGGTACTTTTTCCAGATCCATTTGGACCCATAATCGCGTGAACTTCCCCTTTATTTATTTTAAGATTTAAACCATTGATAATTTGTTTCTTATTTATATCAGCTTTTAGGTTTTTAATTTCTAACATTATCCAACACTTCCTTCTAAACTAATTGAAACCAATTTTTGTGCCTCTACAGCAAATTCCATAGGTAATTGTTGCAAAACCTCTTTGCAAAAACCATTAACAATTAAACTTACTGCTTCCTCTTGATTTAAACCTCTTTGATTACAGTAAAAAAGTTGCTCCTCATTAATTTTTGAGGTTGTAGCTTCATGTTCGATTGTAGATGACGAATTTTTGTTTCTAATATAAGGCACTGTGTGAGCTCCACATTTGTTCCCCATTAAGAGAGAGTCGCACTGGGTATAATTTCTAGAATTTTCAGCTTTTTTGCTTATGTCCACAAGTCCTCTATAAGTATTATCTGCTTTTCCTGCAGATATTCCTTTAGAAATAATTTTACTTTTAGTATTTTTTCCTAAGTGTATCATTTTCGTTCCTGTATCAGCTTTTTGATGATTATTAGTAATCGCAATTGAATAAAACTCTCCTACAGAGTTGTCCCCTTGTAAAATACAGCTAGGATATTTCCAAGTTATAGCTGAACCTGTTTCAACTTGTGTCCATGAAATTTTAGAATTTCTTCCTCTACAAGCACCTCTTTTAGTCACAAAGTTATAAATTCCTCCTTTACCCTCCTCATCGCCTGGGTACCAATTCTGTACAGTTGAATATTTAATCTCAGCATCATCTAAAGCAACAAGTTCTACATTAGCAGCATGAAGTTGATTTTCATCTCTCATCGGTGCTGTGCAACCCTCAAGGTAACTAACATAACTGCCTTTATCAGCAATAATAAGTGTTCTTTCAAACTGACCAGTTTGTGAAGCATTGATTCTGAAATAAGTAGAAAGTTCCATTGGACATCTTACGTTAGGAGGTATGTACACAAAAGATCCGTCTGTAAACACGGCAGAATTTAAAGTTGCAAAGTAATGATCGGTTAACGGAATTACAGAACCCAAATATTTTTTAACAAGATCTGGATGATTTTGTATAGCTTCAGAAATAGAACAAAAAATTATGCCCTTTTTAGTTAATTCTCCCTTGAAAGTAGTTGCTACAGAAACGGAGTCAAAAACTGCATCTACAGCTACCCCGCTCAGTCTTTTTTGCTCATCTAAAGGGATACCGAGTTTTTTATAAGTTTCAATAAGTTTTGGGTCGACTTCATCTAAACTTTTAGGTTTGTTCTTTACACTTTTAGGTGCGGAATAATAATAAAGATCTTGATAATCTATTTTAGGATACTTTGGTTTTTGCCAGTTTGGTTCCTTTAAAGATTTTAATCTTTTATACGCTTTTAATCTCCAATCCAAAAGCCATTTTGGCTCTTTTTTTTCTTTAGAGATAAATCTTATTGTTTCCTCACTTAATCCTTTAGGAGCTTTGAAACTCTCTATGTTAGTGGTAAAACCATATTTGTAATCTTTATTAGTATCAATAACTTTGCTCATTATCTTTTTACAATCTCCTCTAATTTTACATTTTCAAAAAATCCATTGATATGTGTATCTAATTTGTCCCATAAATTATGTGTAATACATTTCACCGATTTGTTATTACATCCTTTTTTTGACTCTTTTTTGCAATTAAGTGTTTTTACCTCTTCTTTTACTGCATAAAAAATATTTGAAAGTTTAATTTCCGAAGCAGGTTTTTCTAAAGCATATCCACCTTTTACGCCTCTGACACTTTTAACTAATTTATTTTCTTTTAAAAGAACAAATAATTTTTCTAAATAAGCTAGTGAAATATTCTGCCTAATTGAAATCTCAGATAAACTAACTGGTTTATTCTTAGAATAAGATGCTAGATCAGCCATGGCCATAACTGCATATCTGCCTTTAGTTGTAAGTTTCATAATTTTGGCTTGTTTTACAGCATTTTTTATTTAATTCCTACTAAATTACTCTGAATTAAAAAAAGATATTTGACGCACAAAAACATGTTATAAGACTAATCTTTTATTGAAATTAATTATCATTATTATTATGAAACAAAAAAGTTTAGAAGTTTTTATACCTGGTCCAGCAGGAAGATTAGAAGCAAAATATTATAAAAACCCCAAATTTGGATCACCTGTAGCAATTGTTCTTCAACCACATCCACAATACGGAGGTACAATGAATAATAGGATAGTTCAATTAATGTATAATATTTTTTTAGAAAATGGATTTTCAGTAATTAAAATTAATTTTAGAGGTGTTGGAAAGAGTGATGGTGTTTTCGATAATGGTCAAGGTGAATTATCAGATGCTGCGGCGGCTCTAGATTGGATTGAAAGAGAAAATATGGATTATAGTCAATGTTGGGTTTCAGGATTTTCTTTTGGGGCTTTAATTTGTATGCAATTAATAATGAGACGCCCTGAAGTTAATAATTTTATTGCTATCTCGCCTCAACCTAATGTGTATGATTTTTCTTTTTTAGCACCATGTCCTACTTCTGGTCAGGTTGTTTATAGTGATAATGACGAATTAGTTACAAAAGAAAGCATAAATGAGTTGGATAATAGAATTAAAAGTCAAAAAGGCGTTGAAGTTATTTTTTCGAAAATTAAGGGTTCAAATCATTTTTTCAAGGATAAAGAAAAAGAACTTAGAGCAGAAATTGAAAAATACATTAAAGATAAAACAGCTCTGATTTAAATTTCTATTATTTCTCCTCCGCTACATGGCGCATTACATCCTGTTGTAGTAGGAAAAGAAATTGGTAATGACAAGACTGCTCTTATAGCTAAGTAAGCAAATGCTTGGGACTCTATAAAATCACCATTTAACTCAAATTCATCAGAATTAAAGAAAAACAAATTTTTATTTGAGTATGCTTTAATTTGTTTAAAAAGACTTTTATTTTTTCTTCCACCGCCACATACTAAAATTTTGATTTTTTTGTTGTTATATTCTCTTAATAAAAAACTTATTTTTGAAGTAATAATTTTTGCAGTGAAAGCTGTAAGTGTCGCAGCTCCATCTTCTATGTTAAGACCTCTTGCAAACGAGATATCAAAATCGTTTGTGTCTAGAGAAATATTTTTTCTTCTTTGAAAATTATTTTCATGAGTTTCTAAAGCTTGTTCAAGTATAATTTCATTTATCTTTCCCATGTTTGATATTTTACCTTCTACATCAAATTTTTCATTTGTATGATTTTGTATCCAAGCATTTATTAAACAATTACCTGGACCAACATCTTGACTTATTATCTCATGATTACTTGAGTTGTGAACTAATGTTAAATTTGAAATACCACCTATATTTAATATACAAGCTGGTAATTCTATTTTTTTTGATTTAATCAAGTATTTATGAAAAATTGGAGTTAAGGGCGCTCCTTCACCACCGTGATTAATATCATTTTGTCTAAAATTGAAGACAATTTTTTTTTTTGTTAGTTGAGATAATAAATTTCCATTACCGAGCTGCAAGGAAATTTTCTCTTGAGGATTGTGATAAATAGTTTGACCATGGAAGCCAATCAAGTCAATATCAAATCCCTTTGTTATATCTTTAAAAACTTTAGCATGAAAAATTGTAATTGTATTTTCAAGTTTTTTAATTAAAGAAGAATTTTTTTTTAAATCCTTTAATGAATTAATTTTTTTTTTTAAATTATGGTAATCGCGAAATAAGTTGTTGTCATATTCAAAGTATTTCTCTTTAATTATAGTAAATTTGTCCAATCCATCAGATTGAATTATTGATGCATCTACTCCATCTCCTGAAGTGCCGCTCATCATTCCTAAGCATGTGTATTCTTTGCTCATAATTGTATTTATTTATACTAAATATTGTATAATAGTATTTCGATAACTAGTAGAAATATGAAAAGCACTTTTTTGAGAGAAATGCAAGAAAGGGGTTATCTGAATCAATGCACTGATTTGGATAAGTTGGACTCAATAATTTCCAAAAAATCTATTTCAGCATATATTGGATTCGATTGCACCGCTAATAGTTTACATGTCGGTAGCTTACTGCAAATAATGATTTTAAGATTGCTTCAAAAACATGGTCATAGACCCATAGTCCTTTTAGGGGGAGGCACAACTTTAATAGGTGATCCTTCAGGAAAAGATTCTACTAGAAAGATTTTAAAAAAAAAAGATATACAAAAAAATATTACAAATATAAAAAAGATTTTTGAAAAATTATTAAATTTTAAAAAAAAAAATACAAGACCAATTTTTGTAGACAACTATACTTGGTTAGGAAAGTTAAATTATATAGATTTTTTAAGAAAAATTGGTTCACAATTTACATTAAATAAAATGCTTACATTTGAAAGTGTAAAATCTAGATTAGATAGAGAACAGTCCTTAAGCTATATGGAATTTAATTATATGATTCTTCAAGCTTTTGATTTTTACAAACTTTATGAAAGAGAGAAATGTATTTTACAACTTGGTGGATCTGACCAATGGGGAAATATTGTTAATGGTGTGGATTTGATTAGGCGTATTCAAAAGAAGGACGCATTTGGATTAACTAGTCCATTAATTACCTTATCTTCAGGTGCAAAAATGGGCAAAACAGAAAAGGGAGCTGTTTGGTTGAACGAAAAATTATTTTCTCCATATGACTATTGGCAATTCTGGAGAAATTCTGATGATAAAGATGTGCATCAATTTTTAAAATTTTTTACAGATATTGATGTCAATACGATAACTAATCTGGAGGAAAAGAAGGATATTAATGAATTAAAGATAACTCTTGCGAATGAAACTACAAAAATACTTCACGGTAAAGTTCATTCATCAAGAGCGGAGAAGATTGCGGCTGATGTTTTTAAATTCAGAAAAATTAATGAAAATCTTCCCTCAAAAAAAATTTTAAGAAAAGATATTGAGACAGGGATAAAACTTTTAGAATTATTGGTTGATAACAAAATAATGAGTTCAAAAAGTGAGGCGAGAAGAGCTATTAATAATAATGGAGTTAAGGTTAACGATTTACTTGTGGAAGATGAGAACAAAAAATTAGAACTATCAGATTTCAAAGATGAGAATTTAAAGATTTCTTTTGGAAAGAAAAAGCATTTTCTTTTTAAAATTACTTAGCCCTTTTAAGTGCTTTCTGTATAAATCTCGGAGTTAATGTTTTAATTGGATTTACTGTTGTTTTAATTTTTCCAGGCATTCCTTTCATTTTAAAACTGATACCAAACAAACCTTCGCCTATCTCTTTCGGAATTAAAATATCACCAACTATTGGCAATTTTGATAAAAATTTATTCAAAGTTTTTGCTGGCACCATTGTTCCTCTTAAACTTACTAAGCCAGTTTTTGTCTCTACATAACCTTCCATTAAAATAGAAATACTTGGTCCTATTGCATATAACTCATTTAAGTTGAGTACTTCGTTATTTTTTTCAAATGAAATATCTAATTTTTCAAAAGATAAACCGTCACCTGATAATGCATCAACCATTCCTCCGAAGTCTGCAAGTGATAATAATTTCACTAAACCTGGAGCATCTTTAACCTTAAAATTTTCAATTAGTAAATTTACATTGCTATTATTATCATCATAAGAAGATAAAATTAAAAGTTGACCGCCAGTTAAACCATCAAAAAACTTATAATTAGATAATAATGGTTTAGGCAAATCTGAATAAATTTCTAGTTTTTTTTTATTTGAAATTTTGTCTACTTTTAAAGATATTTCTAAATATTTGCCATCTTCAAATTCTCCCTTAGACATAATTTTATTAAATTTTCCCCTCTCCATGCTACCGATAAGACTAAAATTGGAAAGTGTTTCTGAAATATTATTTGTAATTTCATTAATGTTAATTAGAATTTCTTTATTTACATTTTTAAGAAAATTAAAACTTTCGCTTTGGTCTAATAACTTAGTTAAGTTAGTTGCGTCATAATTTTGGCCTTTAATTATTATTTTTTTTCCATAACTAATTTGAAAATCATTATTAAATTTATTTTTTTTTACTGTTTTTACCGTCACATTATCAAATTTTACTAATTTTTTATTATCTAGATATAAATTTTTTATACTGATATTATTTTGTCCTTGTGACAGACTTAATTTTTTCAGGTTAATTTTATTTTTGTTTGTCTCTAATTCAGTATTTAAATTTATTACTTGATTTTGAGAATTATAGTTCAGTATTGGTATTATTATCTCTTCATCAAAATTCCCATCAATAAAAATTTTTTGAGAAGCTGACTCATAAAAATGTTTAAAATTAAATTTTTGAAATAAATTTTCATTTATTTTATAAGACCCTTTTATGTTGAATAATTTTTCTTTTTTTTTGCTATAATTTATTTTAAATTCTGATTTCTCTAGATTTATATTTTTAATCTTATTTTTTAAAAGTAAATACTTTTGCGGTTCTCTAAGTCGTATTTCGCATTTTTTTATATTACCTGAGGCTTCAAGTTGATAATTGGTTACTTTAAGTGTTCGGTCAAACTGTACTTGAAAATTTTTTTGTATACTTCCAATTAATTTAAAATCCTTTAAATTTTTTTGTATCTTATTTTTTAAAATATTCTTTAAATACAACTTATTTAAAACTATATCTGACTTTAATTTTCCTTCCACATTGAGTGAATTAGAATTATCAAATTTTATATTTCCAGAATTAACCTGCAAGCCATTTAAGAAACCCCTCAAGTTATCAATTTCTCCTGAATTTTTTTTAATTAAATATATGAAGCTCGTTTCTTTAATATCAATTTCTTCTACGCTAGCAAATAAATTTTTTACATAACCACTAATTTCAAAATTTTTAATTTCATTTTTTTTCAATAAAAGGTCTAAATTAAATAATAATCTACCCTTTTCTATATCATTTAAAAAAAACTTTTTAAAATTAGATGGTTTTAAAAATTTTACAATGTCCTTGGTCTTATTGATACTAATTTCATTAGAAACTATATTTACTTTGTCTATATTTGGTTTACCAGACAAAAAAGAGTTTAATTTAATAAAAGCATCCACTTTTTTGATGTCAATTTTATTTCCATAATATTTAATTTCAGGTTCAGTAGTTGTAATGAAAAAGTTAAAATTTTTAATATTAATTTTAACTTTAATCTTATCAATATTAATTGTTACGTTTGATAAGCTGGATTTAATCTTATTTTCAAGAAGAGAATTAAATTTGTTAGTTTCATAGCCAAATAAAACTAAGTACCCTATCACCACAATAATTGCTAATAAAAAAAAAATAACGGAAGAGAGAATAATTTTTTTCATCTATTTATTTATTTAAAACTCCTGCTTCAATAAAGCTATCTATATCCCCATTAAGAACTGCGTCGGGATTAGTATTTTCTGTTTTATTTCTTAAGTCTTTTACAAGTTGATATGGTTGCAAAACATATGAACGAATTTGATGTCCCCATCCAATATCCGTTTTAAGATTAGAGTCTTTTTGATTTTCCTTTTCTCTCTTTTGTAATTCATGTTCGTAAAGTCTAGCTTTTAGCATTTTATAACAAGTATCTTTATTTTTATGTTGTGATCTTTCGTTTTGGCATTGTACAACAATTTTAGTAGGGATATGTGTTATCCTAACAGCGCTATCAGTTGTATTTACATGTTGCCCGCCGGCACCGCTTGACCTATAAGTATCAATCCTTAAATCATTTTCGTTTATTTCAACACTTATATCATCATCGACTACTGGATAAACCCAAATACTAGCGAAACTAGTGTGTCGTCTAGCACCGCTATCAAAAGGAGAAATTCTTACTAATCTATGGACCCCTGACTCATTTTTCATTAATCCATATAAATTTAAACCTGTAACTTTCAAAGTAGAGGACTTTATTCCTGCCTCATCACCTCGATGTTCACTTATTATTTGGTATGCAAATTTTTTTTTATCAAACCACTTAATATACATTCTTCTTAACATTTCAGCCCAATCTTGACTTTCAGTTCCCCCCGCACCTGCATGTACCTCAAGATAAATATTAAGGGCATCATTTTCTCCAGATAGAAAACAAGCAACTTCTAGTTTTTTGATATCTTTAAATAATTCAATAATTTTAAGTTCACAATCACTTAAAATCTCTTCATCTTTTTCCTCATTTCCCAAAGAATATAAGTCTTTTAGATTTTTAAAATCTTTATCTATGTTTTCGTAGGAAGAAATCAAATTTGAGTAAAAATTTTTCTCTTTAAGGATTTTTTTTACCTTTTTTTGGTCTTTCCAAAAACTTTCTTTTGATGTTTCTTTGGTAATTAGTTTTAGTTTATTCTTAATTTTATTATTATCAAAGATACCCCCTAATGTTTGCTAGTATCTTATTTATATTATTAAAATATGTTTCAATAGATTGCATTAATAAAATTGTCTAAATTTAATGAGTTTATCATAATTATAGTTGGAAATTAATTGCTTATTATTAAGATTGTTAATATCTTTTTTCTTAAATGCTTCAAGTATAAAATCTTTATCATCAAAATCAGTTTGTTTTCCAGTATTGTAATTTATAGGAGCAAAATAAATTCCATCAGGAACTTCAAATTCTTTAAAATCATCCAAATATGAAACTCCTTTTATAAACTCTTTAAATATTGGAAGAGCGGCTTTTGATCCAGTTTCGTATTTTCCTAAAGTTTTAGGATTATCAAAGCCAATATAAACTCCAACGACTAAGTTGGAATTATAGCCGATGAACCAGGCGTCAAAATTATTATTAGTAGTTCCAGTTTTCCCAGCTATTGGAACATTTAGGTCTCTTAACTTTTTTCCAGTTCCTCTTGAAATTACACCTTTAAGAATAGAGGTCATTTGATAAGCAGTTTGTTCACTTATTACTTGTTCATTGTTTAAATCAATTTTGGGAAAACCTTCCTCTTTATTATCTTCATTGTACCTATCGCAACCCTTACATTTAGCAAAGTTCGAGGAAAATATAGTTTTTCCTCTTCTGTCTTGGATGCGATTTATAAGTACAGGCTTAATTTTTTTTCCTCCATTTACAAAGGTCGCATAAGCTGAGGATATATTAAGCAAAGATGTTTCAACTGAACCCAAAGAGACTGATAACAGTTCAGGTATTTCATCATAAATTTCTAATTCTCTAGACAAATCTAAAATTTTGTTTACTCCTAAATTTTTGGCAATTCTCACAGTCATTAAATTTCTTGAATATTCGACTCCTTTTCTTAAAGTAGAAGGGCCATAAAATTTTTTTCCATAATTCTCTGGCTTCCAATCTTTTAATCCAATTCCTTGCTCAGCAATAAAAGGAGCATCTAAAATTATTGAGTTAGGAGCTAAACCGTTTTCTATAGCAGCTGCGTAAACAAAAGGTTTAAATGCAGATCCAGGTTGTCTTTTTGCTTGAGTGACTCTATTAAATTCACTTGATGCATAGCTAAATCCTCCTACTAAAGCTTTCACTTCGCCAGTAAAAGGGTTTAACGCTACAATACCTCCGTTAACAATTGGATACTGTTTCAAACTCCATTCTTTATTATTTTTTTTTACAAAAACTAAGTCGCCAATTTCGAATGTATCTTTTATACCTTTACTTTTGGTAGCCCACTTCAAACCAGATTTATAAATCCTAATATTTGAATTTTTTTCTGATTTCAAAACTATATAATTTTCGTTAATTTCTTTAATTTCAGCTTTTTTCCAATTTAAAGTTGGATCTAAATTATAATTATCTAATTTTTTTTTCCATTCGCTATCTTTAAATTTATTTGTAATTGACCCTCTCCAACCGTGTCTTTTATCATAGGACTCTATTCCATTTCTTAGAGCATTAATTGCTTTTATTTGAAAATCAATGTTTAATGGTGATTTAATACTTAGTCCTTGAGTATACAACTTTTCAAAGCCATACTTGTCTTTTATAATTCTTCTTACCTCTTCGGTATAGGAATTAGCTTCATTTAATATCTCAATTTTTCTTCTCTTAATTTTTATCTTTTTATTCTTTAATTCTAAATATTGACTATCATTTATGAATCCATTTTGATTTAAATTTTTTAAGACCAAATCTCTTCGAAATTTAGCCTCTTTAGGATCTTTAACAGGATTATAACGACTGGGAGCTTTTGGAAGAGCCGCAAGTAAAGCTGCTTCTTCATAGTTCAAATCTTTAATTGATTTATCAAAGTATTCTAAACTCGCCGCAGCTACCCCATAAGTGCCTTGACCAAGATATATCTGATTTAAATAAAGTTCTAAAATTCTTTTTTTAGAGTAAGCATTTTCAATTCTAAATGCTAAGATCGCCTCTTTAATTTTTCTTTTCAAGGAAACTTCATTAGTTAAAAGAAAATTTTTTGCAACTTGTTGGGTAATTGTAGATGCACCCTCAAGTCTTTTATCTCCTAAAATATTTTTTATGTTATTTACTGTTGCTCTCAATATACCTTTAGCATCAACTCCAGGATGATTGAAAAAATTTTTGTCTTCGGCTGAAAGAAATGAATTTATTACTTTACTAGGGATAGAGTCGTAAGGAACAAATAACCTTTTTTCTAAAGCATATTCTGCAATCAATTTTCCATCTTTTGAATAAACTCTACTTGATATTGGTGGCTGATAATTAGATAGTTTTTTATAGTCAGGCAGTCCTGAAGAAAAATAAAAAAAGGCTGAAAAAATTAGTAAAAGCGATGAAATAAGTATTATAATAATAGCTTTTAAAGAGAAATTAATAAGGTTAATCATTTACAATATTTTATAACTTTAATTCTGGCTATCTTAAGGCATTTAGATTATAAATAATCAATAATATTATATTATTTTAAAATAAAATTTATGATTACAAATCAAATTATAATCTCAAAAGGAATTCAAATTACATGGATAAAAATTTATATATTGATGCATCGCATCCTGATGAAACAAGAATCGTTCTTAAGTCAAACCTTTCAATCGAAGAATACGAATACGAAGATAAGAATAGGTTAACTTTTAAGAATAATATTTACTTAGGAACAATTAGTAGAGTTGAGCCTTCCCTTCAAGCAGCTTTTGTAGATTTTGGAAGAGTAAAACACGGATTTTTGGCTTTCAATGATATTCAATCAGATTATTATCAAATTCCGTCAGCTGATAAGGAAAAATTGAAAAGTGCTGAAGAAAAAATTCGTGAAGATTTAAAAAACACCAACATAGAAGAGATAAATAATCAAGAAACTACCTCGAAAACTGATAAAAATGAAAATGCAGAGGATCAAAATAAAAGTGCTAATGCACCTGAGCCTGAAAACAAAAATAATTATAGAGAAAAACTTAAAAACACCTACGGATTAAAAAAATATAGAATTCAAGAGGTTATTAAACCTGGTCAAGTCATATTGATACAGGTTTTAAAAGAAGAAAGAGGTCAAAAAGGTGCAGCTTTAACAACTTTTATTTCTCTTGCAGGAAAATATATGGTTCTAATGCCCAACACCGCAAAAGGTGGTGGAATTTCAAGAAAAATTTTTAATTCAAACGACAGACAAAAAATTCGAGAGATTTTAAATAAAATAGAAATCCCTAAAAGTATGGGCGTTATAGTAAGAACAGCTGGGGCAAACAAAACTAAAAACGAAATAGAAAAAGATTTTCAGAACACTTTAAAAACGTGGGATGAAATAAAAGATAAGGCAGTTGTTTCAAATGCACCATCGTTAATTTACGAAGAGGGTGATATTATTAAAAGAGCCTTAAGAGATATTTATGATAACGATACAAAATATATTTATGTAGATGGGAATGAAGGTTATCAAAAAACAAAAAAATTTATGAAAGAGTTAATGCCAAAAAATGCAAAATATGTAAAAAAATACAGAGGAAAAATACCTTTATTTCATGATGCTTTAATAGAAAAAGAATTAAATAATATTTTTGAACCAACAGTTAAACTTAAATCTGGTGGTTATCTAGTAATTAATCCAACAGAAGCTTTAGTGGCAATAGATATTAACTCTGGTCAATCAACAAAACAGATGAATATTGAAAAGACAGCTTTGAATACTAATCTTGAAGCAGCAGAGGAAATTTGTAGACAAATTAAATTGAGGGATCTTTCTGGGCTTATAGTAATAGATTTTATTGATATGTTAAATTTTTATAACAAGAGGACAGTTGAAAAAAAAATGAGAGAATGTGTAAGAAAAGATAGAGCTAGAATACAAATAGGTAGAATAAGTAATTTTGGTTTGCTCGAAATGACAAGGCAAAGATTAAGAGAAGGATCAATTCAATGGGAAACGAATTTATCTTTAGAGTCCTTTTCACAAAAAATTGTTAAAAAAATAGAGATGTTAGCGTTTAATAATAAAATAAAGATTATAAGGGCTTATGTGCCTGATAAAGTTAAATTATATATTGAAAGCAATTTGTCTAAGGAACTAACCTATTTTCAAAAAAAATATGCGTATAAAATAGAATTTTTGGAAAAAGCACAGTTTATTATACCAGAGTACAAAATAGAATTACTTAATAAATCAAAAAAAATAATCAATAAAATAGAATATGTGAGTCAGATAAAGTATTTAAATTTAAAAGTAGAAAAATTTTCAAAAACTCAAATAGTTGATAAAAAAAATCAAAAGTCATTAACAAAAAAAGGAAAAGGTAAAGAGGAATTAAAAAAAGAGAAAAAACCTAGAACTTTATGGATAAGGAAGAAAAAGGCTAGCTAATTAAATCTTTTTCTGGGGAAGATGAACTTGCAAAATTACTTTTTTTCATTCGCCCAGATAAAAAAGATTTTCTTCCTGATATAACAGCGTACTTAAAAGCTTCAGCCATTTGGACGGGATTTTTTGCCAAAGCTATTGCTGAATTAATTAATACCCCATCACACCCCATTTCCATCGCAATTGTAGCGTCCGAAGCGGTTCCAATACCTGCATCAATTATAACAGGTACTTTAGATTGTTTAATTATTAATGAAATGTTAAGTTTATTATGTATTCCAAGTCCAGAGCCTATAGGTGCAGCTAAAGGCATGATAGCCGAGGCCCCCATATCTTCTAACTTTTTTGCATGCAATGGATCATCAGTACAATAAACTAAAACTTTAAATCCTTCCTTCACTAAAACTTTTGTAGTTTTTATTGTCTCAATCATATCAGGATATAAAGTTTTTTTATCTCCTAAAATTTCTAACTTTACCATTTTCCATCCACCAATTTCTCTAGCTAATCTTAAAGTTCTGAGTGCTTCAATCGAATTAAAACATCCAGCAGTATTTGGGAGGTAACTAATTTTTTTTGGATTTACGTAGTCCATAAGAAGAGGTTTTTTTTTGTCAGAAATGTTAACTCTTCTTACTGCAACAGTAACCATATCAGCACCAGATGATTTGATAGCTTTTGCTGTTTCAACAAGATTTTTATATTTACCTGTTCCAACTATTAACCTAGATTTTAATATTTTTTTATCAATTTTAAAAATATCGCTTTTCATGTTAACCCCCACCAATAAATTGAACTATTTCAATTTTGTCATTATTTTTTAATTTTTTTTTATTGTACTTGTTTTGGGGTATTATTTTGCCATTTAGTTCTATAGCCACCTTTTTTCCATTTAGTTTATATTTTTTTAACACATCTTGAACTGAAAAATTTTGCTTTAAAACTACTTTTTTTCCATTTATTTGAATTTTTGCCATAATTTAGTTATCTATATTAACTATATCGAACTATGTTAAATATTTTAATTATTAACGGTCCCAATCTTAACCTATTAGGCGAAAGGGAAAAAGATAAATATGGTAACACTTCCTTTGAGGAAATTAAAAAAAATTGTTTATCTTTTTCCAAAGATCATAATATTAATCTTACTTTCTTTCAATCGAATGTTGAGGGTGAAATTGTGAATGAAATTCAAAAAGCAAGAGATAAGCAAAACTGTTTAATAATAAATGCCGGTGGATATACCCATACATCCGTTGCCATTCATGATGCTCTAAAAATTTTAAAGATTCCAATAGTTGAGTTACATATTACAAATATTTATAAAAGAGAAGATTTCAGGCATAAATCTTTGATAAGTAAAGTTGCAAATGGTATAATATGTGGATTAGGCGTAGAGGGCTATACTTTGGCATTAAAAGCTTCTATAGATTTGATAAAAAATGAAAATAGATAAAAAGCTAATTAAGGAGCTAGTAGGCTGTTTAAGTGAATTTAATATAACTGAAATAGAGTATCAAGATGGAGATAAAAAAATTAAAGTCTCTAAAGCAACTAAAACTTTGTCAGACAAAGGAGTTACCAGCGCAGTAGTCTCTCCTAATAAAAGTGTTTTATCAGATAACAATGATAAAGAGGGTACAAGAGTAAAATCGCCAATAATAGGTACGGCATATTTGGCTCCTGAACCTGGTGCTAAAAAGTTTATTAAAGTTGGTGATAAAATAAAAAAAGGTCAGACAGTAATGATAGTTGAAGCAATGAAAACAATGAATCATGTTCCATCTTCAGCAGATGGAGTTGTAAAAAAGATTATGGTTAATGATGGTCAACCTGTTGAGTTTGGTCAAACTCTTATTATACTAGAATAAAAAAAATGTTTAAAAAAGTATTGATTGCTAATAGGGGTGAAATAGCTGTTAGAATAATTAGAGCTTGTAAAGAGTGGGGAATCAATACAGTCGCTGTACACTCAGATGTGGACTCCGAAGCAATGCACGTAAGATTAGCTGATGAAAGTGTATGCATTGGGTCTTATCAACCTCAAAATAGTTATTTAAATATATCTTCTTTGATGTCAGCTGTAGATTTAACTGGCGCCGAAGCTATTCATCCTGGCTACGGTTTTTTATCTGAAAATGCAAAATTTGCAAATGTTGTTTCAAAACATGGAATTAAATTCATAGGACCTAGTTCAAAATTAATTGCAGAGATGGGAGATAAAATTCAAGCAAAAAAAATAGCAAAAAAAAATGGACTTCCAGTAATAGAAGGGTCTGATGGGTCTGTAAAATCTTTTGAGGAAGCAAAAAGTTTGTGCAAAGAGATAGGTTATCCTGTGCTTATAAAAGCAGCTGCTGGTGGAGGTGGTAAAGGAATGAAAGTAGTTGAAAAAGAGTCAAGCCTATCTGAATTATTTTCATTAGCTAAAAATGAAGCAAAAAAATATTTTGGTAATGATGATTTATATATTGAAAAATATTTTAAAAACCCAAGACATATTGAAGTACAAATTATGTCCGGAAAAAATAGAACAGTTCAGTTAGGAGAGAGGGATTGTTCTGTACAAA
>CACAAD010000012.1 GCA_902530455.1 uncultured Pelagibacteraceae bacterium
TCAAAGATAGAAATGAAGATGGATATTATGACATAAGTGGTAAAAGTATTGTAAAATCTTTGATGAAGACACCAATTAATGGGGCAAGGCTTTCATCATCTTTTGGAATGCGAAAACATCCCATTCTCGGTTTTAATAAGATGCATAGAGGAACAGACTTCGCAGCACCAACAGGTACACCTATAATGGCCTCTGGTTCAGGAACTGTTACTAGAGCAAGATGGTGTGGAGGTGGAGGAAATTGTGTTAAGATTAGACATAACTCAACTTACGAAACAATTTATGCCCACATGTCAAAATTTGCCAGAGGTATTATAGAAGGTAAAAAAGTAAAACAAGGACAAATTATTGGATATGTAGGCTCAACAGGTTTATCTACTGGCCCCCATCTTCATTACGAGGTAATTGTTAATGGAAAAAAAGTAAATTCCCAAAAATTAAAATTACCATCAGGGAAAATATTAAAGAGTGAAGCTAGAGAAAAATTTGAATTAGAAAGAATTAAAATTGATTTAAAACTTGCTGAGTTGAGGACAAAACAATAATTATTATTTATATTTTTTTTCAATTAGAGAGTCAGAACTTAAATTAACATCTTCACTTTTGATAGAATTATCCGTATCGGATTTACTTTTATGATTAACTTCCGCCAACTTTCTTGAAAAATGTTCAGCGTGTTGTAAATAATTTTCAATTAGAACCGGGTCTCCACTGCTTTGAGCATCTTTGGCAAGTTGTTGATATCTAAATATAACTTTCTCAATACTTGCAGGATTTGATAAAGATCCATTCCGACTAAAATTTTTATTACCTATGTTATTTGAAAATTGACCATTATTACTGTGGCTAGAAGATGGTCTTCTTCTAAAATTGTTTTTCTGTTGTCTGCCTCTAAAATTTCTACGCCTATTATTGTTCATAATAAATTAATAATGATTTAGCACTGATAAAATACATCTTATATTATCTTTATAATCATGAATTAAAAACTTTTCTTTAAACTTATTTAACTTCAAAATTTGAGAAACTTTTCTATATTGCCCATTTCCAATTTCTATGGCGAGCATTCCATTATTTTTTAAGATTTTTCTCGATTTGTAGATAACTTTTCTCATTACGTCAAGCCCATCATTTCCACCATCTAATGCTAATTTTGGCTCAAATTTTTTAATTCCAATATCTAAATTTTTTAATTGATGTCGCGCTATATATGGTGGATTTGAAACAATTAAATCAAATTTAAAGCTATCAAAATTAGATATAGAAGCATTTACAAATTTTATTCTTTTTGATGTGTTGTAAATATTAGAGTTTTTCATTGCGACTTTTAAAGCTTTGCTCGATATATCAAGAGCTACACCTTTAGAACTTTTTAGCTCTTGTAATAATGAGATAATGATGCAGCCTGACCCAGTCCCGATATCTAAAATAAATGGATTTCGATCTTTAAATAATCTAACTACTTTTTCAACCAAAATTTCTGTTTCAGGTCTAGGTATTAAAACATCTTTACAAACATTGAAATTCATACTCCAAAATTCTTTTTTATTTGTAAGGTAAGCTATGGGCTCTTTTCTAAGTGCACGTCTAATAATTAAATTGTTAAAAGATCTTATTTGAGTTTGATTCATTTTTAAATTTGAGTTTAATAAAAACTTCTCTCGCGATTTACCTGATACGCTGGATATTAAAAGCTCAGTATCAATAATATACGATTTTATTTTATTTTTTTTTAGAAAATTTGATCCCTTTTTTATCAATTTATTTGGGGTCATTAAGCTAGTTCCTGTAATTTTAAATTTTGTTCTTTTAATCTTAAACTCTCATTCATTTCTTCATGAATTTCCCCGCTTAAAAATTCATCTAGCTTGTGTAATGTCAAATTTATTCTATGGTCAGTTACCCTTCCCTGAGGAAAGTTATATGTTCTTATTCTTTCAGATCTATCGCCACTTCCTATTTGATTTTTCCTATTTTCGGATCTTTCTCTATCTTTTTTTTGTTTTTCAGCTTCATAAACTCTGGCTCTCAGTATCTTTAAGGCCTTAGCTTTATTTTTATGTTGAGATTTTTCATCTTGTTGGCTTACTACCACTCCTGTTGGGAGATGAGTGATTCTAACTGCACTATCAGTTGTATTGACTGACTGACCTCCTGGTCCTCCTGAGCGAAAAACATCTATCCTTAAATCACTATCTTTTATCTTAATATCTACCTCTTCTGCCTCAGGTAAAACAGCTACCGTTGCAGCAGAAGTATGAACCCTTCCTTGAGTCTCAGTGTCGGGAACTCGTTGTACTCTGTGTACACCAGATTCATATTTCAAATAAGAATATATATTGCTTCCTGTTGCTGAAAAAATTATTTCTTTAAATCCTCCGGCCTCACTTTTAGATATACTTATAATTTCGAGTTTCCATTTTTTTTTAGAACAAACTTTTTCATACATTTTAAATAGGTCTGAACAAAATAATGTTGCCTCTAAGCCACCTGTTCCTGCTCTAATTTCAATTATAGCATTTTTTTTATCATCTAAATCTTTAGGTAATAAAAATATTTTAAGTTTATTTTCATTTATCTTATTTTGTTTCTCTAACTCTAAAAGTTCTTTTTTTGCTAAATTTGTCATATCATTATCACTTTTCTGGTCATTTATAATATTTTCAAGATCTTTTTTTTCATTTTCATAATTGAGATATCCAATTGCGTTTTTTAAAATTGCACCTAGTTCAGAATATTCTTTTGATTTATCCGCAAAATTTTTAGGATCTACATTTCCGCTTGAAAGCTCTTTCTCTATAGAATTATGTTTTGAAACAATTGCCTCAACTTTTTCTGCAGGGATCATATTTAATTATTTTTTTCTTTGACCTTTTCTTCAACTAATTTAACAACCTGACTTATTATTTCATTGTTTATAACTTTTTTGTGAGGAATGCCGGAAAGATAAAGTAAATTACTATCATTGCCACCACCTGTTATTCCAATTTCAGTTTGAGCTGCTTCCCCCGGGCCATTAACTACACAGCCAATTATAGATAAAGTAATTGGCTTTGTTATATGAGATAGTTTTTCCTCCAACACTTTAACGGTGTCTATAACAGGAAAGGCTTGTCTAGCACAAGAAGGACAAGATATTATTTTTACACCCCGAGATCTTATATTAAGTGATTTTAAAATTTCATAACCAGCTTTTACTTCCTCTTCAGGGTTTGCGGAAAGCGAAACTCTTATTGTATCTCCTATTCCATTCATTAATAAATGTCCCATTCCAATAGATGATTTTATACTCCCAGTGACTAAACCGCCTGCTTCTGTTATACCAAGATGTAACGGATAATCGCATTTGTCAGATAATAATTCGTAAGATTTAATTGCTAAAAAAATATCTGATGATTTAACGCTTAACTTAAAATTAAAAAAATTATTGTCTTCGAACAATTTTATATTATAGATTGCACTCTCAACTAGAGCTTCTGGACAAGGTTCTTTATACTTATCTAGTAATTTTTTTTCTAGAGATCCAGCATTTACTCCTATTCTAATTGAACAATCATAATCTTTTGCTGCTTTTATAACATCTAAAATTCTTTCTTTTGATCCAATATTACCAGGATTTATTCTTAAACATGCTGCCCCATTTTTTGCAGCCTCGATAGCTCGCTTATAATGAAAGTGAATGTCTGCTACTATAGGAACGTTCACATTTTTAGTAATATCTTTTAAACTTTGTGTTGAAGTTTCATCTGGACAAGATATTCTGACAATATCAGCTCCTTTTTCTTCTAATCTATTAACTTGATCAATAGTGGATTTAACATCTGTCGTTAGGGTATTTGTCATAGATTGCACACTTATTGGGGAGTCGCCCCCAACTAAAACTTTGCCCACTTTAATTACTTTTGTTTTTTTTCTTTTTACTTCTCTGTAAGGTCTTATTTCCATATTAATCCAGGTTGAATATATTATGCAATTTTTTTACTGCTTTAACTGTTGAAGTTTCATCAATGATTACAGAAATTTTGATTTCAGAAGTTGATATAGCCAATATGTTTATTTTCTCATCTGCTAATGCTCTAAACATTTTATATGTTACACCAGGAGTTGTCACCATTCCAGCTCCAACTATTGAAATTTTCGATACATTATCTTTATAGCTTAAATTTTTAAACTTAATTTTATTATTTTTTCTTAATATTTCTAAAGATTTACCGAGATCTTCTCTTTTGGTTGTAAAAGTAATATCTGTGGTTTTGCCATCAGAAGATACATTTTGAATTACCATATCAATATTAATTTGGTTTTTTCCGAACGGTTCAAAAATTTCAGCAGCTACACCAGGTTTATCTTCTACTGCTTGAAGTGTAATTTTAGCATCGTCTTTAGAGTATGCTACCCCAGTCACTGCCTTACTGTAATCGAGATTATCTTTATTAAAAATTTTTGTTCCTTGACGATCTGTAAAGGTTGATCTGACTTGAAGCGGTATGTCATAGATCATTGCTGTTTGAACAGCTGACGATTGCATAACTTTAGCGCCAAGAGAAGACAGCTCTAACATTTCCTCATAAGATATTTTATCTATTTTTTTTGCTATTGGAATTTTATTGGGATCTGTTGAGTATACACCTTCAACATCGGTATAAATTTCACAACTATCTGTATTAAAAATTTTAGCAATTGCTACAGCAGTTGCATCTGAACCTCCTCTTCCAATAGTGGTAATATCACCTAAGCTAGATATACCTTGGTACCCAGGTATTATTGCAATACCACCGCTTGATATGTATTTATCTATTTTAGTAACACTCATATTAATTATTCTAGCATTATTATTTTCTCCCTCTGTTAATATTGGAATTTGCCAATTCATAAATGATTGGGCTTTTACACCTATTTTATTTAAAGCTCCTGAAATTAAAGCACAAGAAATCTGCTCCCCTGTAGACAATAAAACATCTAATTCTCTTCTGTTAAAATTATTTGATATAGATTTTGATAATGAAATAAGTTCATTAGTTTTTCCTGCCATTGCTGAGACAACAACAATAATTTGATTGCCTAAATCTGACTCTTTTTTAATAATTTTTGCCGCATGCACGATCCTATCAATAGATCCTACTGAGGTTCCACCAAATTTTAGAACTTTTTTTTTCATAATTTAGTTTTAGTATAGTATGAATATAGATATTTAAATACTTTTAAAAATTTTATGACTACAATAAATCAAGAAGAAATTCAAAAATTTTCAAAACTTGCGGAAGAATGGTGGGATGTATCAGGTAAATTTAAACCTCTTCACATGTTTAATCCAATAAGAATAGAATATATTTTGGAAAAAACATCCAACCATTTTCAAAGAAATGAGAGTGACCTACCACTTAAAGGATTGAAATTTTTAGACATTGGGTGTGGTGGGGGATTAATATCAGAACCAATGTGTAGACTAGGAGCAGACGTTACTGGTATAGACGCATCCCAGAAAAATATTGAAATTGCAAAATTACACGCAAAAAAGAGTGGTCTTAAAATAGATTATTTAAACACATCGCCAGAAAAGATGGACGAAAATCAAAAATTTGATGTGATTTTAAATCTTGAGATTGTTGAACATGTTGAGGATGTAAATTTATATTTTAAAAGCTGTGAGAAATTATTAAAAAAAAATGGACTTATGTTTACAGCAACTCTAAATAGAACATTTGTATCCTTCGTAAAAGCAATAATTGGAGCTGAATATATTTTGCGATGGCTACCGATTGGAACTCATGACTGGAATAAGTTTTTAAAACCAAAAGAAATTGAAGAAAAAATTAATAATCTTAACTTCTCCATAATTGAGGTAAAAGGTTTGCAATTTAATCTTCTAACTCAAAAATGGAAACAATCAAAAGATCTATCTGTGAATTATATTATTACAAGTGTAAAAAACTAGTTATCTTTATCTACCCAAGGTATATTTACTAAATCAATGCCTTCCTCTTTTAGCTCTTCTTTTTCATCTTGTGTGGCTTTACCGTAAATATTCTTTTTATTATTTTTATCGTAATAAACTTCTCTAACTTTATTAGCAAAATTTTGTTCTACATATTCAAAATTTTTTTCAACAAATTTACGCAATTTTAATAAGTCTTTTTTAAAGTTTTTCATCTTAAGTTTTGAAATTTGTCTTTGCCCGTTATGTAATTTTGAATTAGCAATACTAGGTGCCATTATAGATTTATCTACTTTTTTCGTTTGACAAAAAATACATTCTATTAAGTTTTTATTTTTGAGCCTATCAAATTCTTTAGAGTCAGAAAACCAACTTTCAAATTCATGTTTGTTCTCACATTTAAGAATATATCTTATCATAAAAAAAGAAATAATATTTTTTTTAAAAATTTCAAGTTGAATTTTTATAATCCGAGTTAATATCTATATAATCGTGTGTAAAGTCGCAAGTGTAACATTCAAAGAATTCTGAACCAGAATTAAGATTTATCTCGATTAAAATGGAGTCCCATTTCATATATTCTCTTATTTTATCTAAATTAATGTTTTCAATGGGCGCTCCATTTTCTGATAATAAGAATTCACCAAATTTTATAGAAATTTTATTTTTGTCTACTTTTTCGCCGGATTTACCTATTCCCATAACAACTCTTCCCCAGTTAGGGTCTTCACCAGCAATTGCAGTTTTTACCAATGGTGAACATGCAACGGAGAGAGCAATTTTTTTTGCACTTAAAATAGATTTTGCATTAATAACTTTTATAGTCAAAAATTTTTTTGCTCCTTCTCCATCAACAACTACTTGTTTAGCTAAATTTAAACATACGTTTTTAAGTGATGTTTCAAATTTTTGGATCACTGGATCGTTAATTCCTCTATTGTGTCCAATTTTAATTTTTCTTGTTGAAAAAATTGATACCATATCATTAGTTGACTGGTCACTATCAACAGTTATTGCATTGAAAGTATTAGCAACTGCTTTTTTCAATAAAGTTTTTAATAGATTAGATGGAATATCAGCATCTGTAAAAATAAAAGATAACATTGTTGCAAGGTTAGGGGCAATCATACCTGAGCCTTTTGCAATAGCTGCGATACGGATAATTTTATTATTAAAAGTAAATTCTTCGTAAGCTAGTTTTGGTTTTGTGTCGGTCGTCATTATTGCAGAAGCGGTTTTTATCCAAATCAATTTGTTTTGGTCATCTCTTAATTTTGAAACTAGATCGTTCATTCTATTTGTAATTTTTTCAACTGGAAATTTTTCTCCAATTATACCTGTTGATGCAAATATAAGATCTTTTATTTTTATTGTTTCTGATATGCCTTCTTCTTTTTTCGACTCTCTTAAGGTTAAATTTTTTGCTAAACTTTTTGCAACAATATCAATGGACTCATATCCTTGCTTGCCTGTAAAGGTATTTGCGTTTTTTGTGTTTACTAATAATGCTTTTATAACTTTTTTATTTGATTTTTCATTCCAAGTAATTGTTTCAGAGACAATTGAATTTGTTGTATTAAGAGTTGCATAGTTAGCCCCTTCCTTAAAATAAAAAAGAGCTAGGTCATCTCTTCCATTATCATATAGATCTGCAGATATAGAAGAAACCTCTAGACCATCCAAAGGCTTAAGATCTTGAAATTCACCCATTTTCGATAATTTAGATTTATCCGAAAGAAAATTTTTTAAATTTATTGTCATTGTTACTATTTAATTTAAGTTATAAATACATATATAGAATATTAATGAATTTATTTACAGCAGCTTTTAGTAAAATATTTAAAAGTGGTAATCAACAGGTATTAGACAAAATAAAACCTTTGATAGTTGAGATCAATAATAGAGAGAAGTCATTATCTTCATTAAAGGACGAGGAATTCAAGGAAAAAACACATTATTTAAAAAAACAAGTTTTGAGTGGAGCTAAGTTAAATAAGCTTATTCCAGAGAGTTTTTCTTTAGTCAGAGAGGCTGCTAAAAGAGTGTTAGGTGAACGGCATTTCGATGTTCAGTTAGCAGGAGGAATAATTCTTCATCAGGGTAAAATTGCTGAAATGAAAACTGGTGAAGGTAAAACTCTGGTTTCTACTTTGCCAGCTTATTTGAATTCCTTAAGTGGAAAGGGAGTTCATGTGGTTACTGTTAATGATTATTTAGCCAAAAGAGACTCTGAATGGATGGGAAAAGTTTTTAATTTTTTAGGAACTTCTACTGGATGTGTAACTTCCAATATAGAAGATACTGAAAGAAAAAAAAATTATAATTGTGATATTACTTACGGGACCAATAATGAGTTAGGCTTTGATTATCTAAGGGATAACATGAAGTATGATTTAGATGAGATGGTACAAAGAGATCATAATTTTTGTATTGTAGACGAAGTTGATAGTATTTTAATAGATGAATCAAGAACACCATTAATCATATCTGGTAAAGTAGAAGATAAGAGCAATTTATATTTGTTAGCAAATGAATTTGTTTTAAAATTACAAAATAATGACTATGACTTGGACGAAAAAAATAAAAATGCAATTTTAACTGATACTGGTATTGATAAAATAGAAAAGCTCGCTACACAAAAAGGTTTACTTAGGAATAATAATTTTTATGATCCTCAAAATTTAAATTTAGTTCATCACATTAATCAATCTTTAAAGGCTAGTTTATTATTTCATAAAGACAAAGACTATATTTTGAGAGACGGAAAAGTTCAAATTATAGATGAATTTACAGGAAGAATTTTAACTGGAAGAAGATTCTCTGACGGTCTTCACCAGGCTATTGAAGCAAAAGAAAACGTGGCTATTCAGGAGGAAAATCAAACTTTAGCTTCTATTACTTATCAAAATTATTTTAGGTTATATAAAAAGTTATCAGGAATGACTGGTACAGCAATGACTGAGTCGGAAGAGTTTTTTGATATTTATAAACTGAATGTTGTATCAATTCCCACAAATAACAAAATGATAAGGAAAGATTTTAATGACTTAATATTTAGAACAGAAAAAGAGAAATATGATGCTATAACAAAAAAAATAATAGAATGTAATAAAATTGGTCAGCCAATTTTAGTTGGCACAACAAGTATAGAAAAATCTGAAAAAATCTCTTCTTTTCTTAAATCAAAAAATCTTAAACACAATATTTTAAATGCTAAATTTCATGAGGAGGAAGCAAAAATTATTTCGGAAGCGGGAAAAGTAAACGCGATTACAATTGCTACGAATATGGCAGGACGTGGAACTGATATAAAGTTAGGAGGAAAATTTGAACCACAAAACGATGAAATTAAAGAGAAAGAAGAAAAAAAAATTAATGAGAATAAAATAAAATCAATTGGTGGTTTGTGTGTCATAGGAACTGAAAGACATGAAAGTAGAAGAATAGATAACCAACTTAGAGGGCGATCTGGCAGACAAGGAGATCCGGGAACATCAATTTTTTTTATCAGTTTACAAGACGAATTGATGAGATTATTTGGAGGTGATCAGATTGATAATGTTTTAAAAAAGTTGGGTCTAAAAGAAAATGAGTCGATTGATCATCCTTGGATTAATAAGGCTATGGAAAGGGCCCAAAAAAAAGTAGAAGCTAGAAATTTTGATATAAGAAAAACTCTTATAAAATTTGACGATGTAATGAACGATCAGCGGCAAGTAATTTTTAGTCAAAGGTTAAATATTTTGAAACAATCTGAAATTAAAAAAATGATTGATGATTTTCTTGAAGAGTTATCTCAAAAATTATTAAAAATAAAAGTCGATTTTAAATCTTCAAATGATGAAAAATTGTTTTTAGCAGGGATAAAAAATTTTACTGGAAATTCAATCAGAGATGAAGACTTAATAAAGTATGGTAATCTGGAAGACAAAGAATTTTTTAAAAAAATTTTAGAAATTTTTTATTTCAAAAGAGAAGAAAAAATCAAATTAATTGGTTTAAACCAATACCAAGACTTAGAAAAAAAAATTTTTTTACAGATATTAGATTTCTCGTGGAGAGCCCATCTGCAATATTTGGAACAATTAAGACAAGTAATAGGGCTGAGAAGTTATGGTCAGAAAGATCCCTTATCAGAATTTAAAAAAGAGGCGTTTACTCTTTTTGAAATATTGTTAGAAAAAGTAAAAGTTGATCTTATTAAGTTTCTTTTAAATATGAATTTAGTTTTTACAAATGAAGAGGAACAAAAAAAACAGTTTTCTGAAACAAATAAAAAAATTGGAAGAAATGATAAGTGTCCGTGTGGTTCTGGAAAAAAATATAAACACTGTTGTGGATCGATATAATTAGAAAAAAGGATTATATGCCCATTGCAATAAGGCTTGTCTTTGCCTTTTCCTGCATTGTAAATCACCTTCATCACAATTTTTTCTAACTGCTGGCGCATGTCTATCGCCAAAGGCTTTCCATCTTTTTATTTGAACAAAATCTATTTCTGGTATTCTTCGTCCATTTTTAAATCTGCAATACCATTGAAACCATCCCAAAGGATCTTGTTTAAAAATCCAACCTTTTGCAATCCATTCTTGTCTAGATAATCCAGATACGATTTTAAATTGATTTAAATTAACATCGAACTGTTTACTTATTTTTGCCTTTTTAAACCATTCTTTTGGAAACTCTTTAATGTCATTATCAAGAAAGTAGGAGCCGCCAAATACACCAAGCTCTAACATTTTTTTTGGTGTTAGTTGAGGTTTAAAAATTTTATAAATATCTTTTTCATTCATTTTGGTGGTGGCCTTGGTAAGAATCGCACTTACGACACATACCTTTTCAGGGTACTGCTCTACTACTGAGCTACAAGGCCTAAAATCTAAAAGTTATTCTTCCTTTTGTAAGATCATATGGTGTCATTTCAACCATTACATTATCTCCTGCTAAAACTCTTATTCTATTCTTTCTTAATTTTCCAGCTGTGTGAGCAAGAATTTCATGATTATTTTCGAGTTTTACTCTAAACATTGCATTGGGTAATAATTCGGTTACTTTCCCCTTAAACTCTAAAGTTTCTTGCTTAGCCAATTATTTCCTCCATTAAATTTAGCATTATAAGTCTTTATGTTCAGGCTTATTTTTACTTTCCCAAGGAGAGCCTTGATCATCTAAAGTAACTTCAATTGCTTCAGCTTTAAGCTTTAAAACTACATCTCCAGAAAATATTAAATTCATTTCGTAATTCTTATCAGGCATTTTAGTCGTTTCAATAGCTAAAAAGTCCAAAAATCTGTCATTTTTTTTTTGATCCACATTTTTTGAGGCTACTTTTAGAATATTTTCAAATTTAAGCACCGTTCGTATTCTTTTATTTTTTCTAAAAACTCCCTTTTCGACATCTTCCCACATAAACCTATTTAATTGCATTAACAAAATTCTATTTTTTTTTAAGTTAGCAATGTCAGATGTTTTTACTATTGAGTCTTGCAGATGCGCAGATATAACTCTTAAATCTTCAGTTGTCCTAGCAATAAGTTTTAAATTTTGTACTTTCACCTCAAACTCTTTTAATTTTAGCTTTGCATTTAACTAATTTTTTTTCAAGATCTTGATATCCTCTATCAAGATGATAAATTCTATTTATCTTAGTTCTTTTATCTGCAATTAAAGCGGCTAAAACTAGACTTACCGATGCTCTAAGATCTGTTGCCATTACTTCCGCGCCTGTCAAAAAGCGTGGTCCAAAAATATTTGCTGTATTATTTCGTATTTCTATTTTAGCTCCCATTCTTTTTAGCTCTGGAACATGCATAAATCGATTTTCAAAAATATTTTCTTTAATTTTTGAGAGCCCTTTAGCTTGGGTCATTAATATCATAATTTGAGCTTGCAAATCAGTTGGGAAGCCAGGATAAGGCGCAGTTTTAATATTTATTTTTTTTATATTTCTAGATTTATATATATCTATGTGATTTTTGTTGACTTTCATTTTAACACCCATCTTTTTCAAAATAAAAATTTCTGATTTAATTAATTTTGGGTCTACATTTTTAAGTCTAAGTTTTTTTGCAATCAAAGCGCCTCCAATTAAATAAGTTCCAAGCTCAATTCTATCGCAAATTATTTTATGGGTAATTTTTTTTTCTTTAATTGATCCACATATTATTATTTTTCTTCCTTTAATTTTTATTTCCACTCCAAGTTTTTTTATAAAATTAATTAAGTCTTTAATTTCAGGTTCAACGGCACAATTTTCAATAATAGTGATGCCTTTGGCTTGAGTAGCAGCTAAAATCGCATTTTCAGTCGCCCCAACTGATATAGACGGAAAACTAAAACTCGCCCCTCTTAGGCCTTTAGGGGCAGAAGCTAAAATATATCCATTTTTAATTTTAATTTTTGCTCCCAGTTTTTTTAAGGCAAATAAGTGTAAATCTACAGGTCTAGTACCTATTGCACAACCGCCTGGAAGTGAAATTTTAGCATTTCCATATCTTGCAAGTAAAGGACCTAATACTAAAACTCCAGCTCTCATTGTTTTAACAAGTTTGTAAGGTGCGACTGTATTAATTTTTTTATCTAAATTTGTAATTACAACTGAATTTTTTTTTTTGGATAGTTTATATTTCAATCCAATAAATTTAAGTAAATTCAACATAGTCAAAATATCATTAACATAAGGTATATTTTTAATTGTTGTTTCCTTGTTTAATATCGAAGCAGCAAGTATTGGAAGAGCAGAATTTTTTGATCCAGATATTTTAATACTCCCAGATAAGATTTTTTTCCCATCTACTATAAGTTTTTGCATTTTAATTTAAATTTTTGGAAGCGTCACACCTTTTTGTTTCATATACTTCCCTTTTCTTTTGTCGTAGGTAATGTTGGGAATTTCATTCCCTTTAATAAAAACAAATTGCGCCACTCCTTCATTGGCATAAATTTTTGCTGGCAAAGGTGTTGTATTAGAAAACTCTAAAGTTACATGTCCTTCCCAACCTGGTTCTAAAGGAGTTACATTAACTATTATCCCGCAACGGGCATAGGTAGATTTTCCTAAGCAAATTACAAGGACATTTTTAGGAATTTTAAAATATTCAACAGTTCTTGCTAAAGCGAAAGAATTAGGGGGAATTATACATTCTTTTGATTTTTTCGTAACAAAACTGTCTTTTTTAAAAACTTTAGGGTCCACTACACCCGAATTGACATTAGTAAATATTTTGAATTCATTTGAAACTCTTGCGTCGTATCCATAAGATGATAGTCCATAAGAAACTTTTCCTCGTCTATTCTGCTTATCTACAAATGGTTTGATCATGTCTGTTGAATTAGACATTTTTTTTATCCACCTGTCCGAGAGAACTGTCATTTAATTTGCTGTATTTTGTATTTTTCTTTTTTTTAAATTTTTTTTTAGTATTTTTTTACGCACTTCGTAAATTTCCTTTTTTTTTTTAAGCTTAATAGTGTCTTTCAAATCATTATTCAATTGTCCGAAAATTTGTTTAGGCATTACGATTTATCAGGATTCGTTAAATCTTCTAAGGTTATTGGCTTATCAATATCATGCATCTTTTCCTCTTTTTTTGGTAAAGGGTTATCTTTTATTTTTTTTGCCCTTCTTTGTTCTAAACGTGCTTTCTTTTTAGCCTCTTTCTTCAAAGCTTTTTCACCACGTGTAGATTTATAATCATAATGAATTCCCATAACTGCTCCTGCATATTTATACTTTTACTTCTTGGATTGAAAATATGCAACCCTCTTAAATACGCAAGCTGTGGGTTTATTAATTTATATATTTTTTTATAATAACAAAAACTAACGATAATATTACTGCAACTAAAACATCATAAAAAGGTGTGGCCTTGGGATATCCATAGTTCCAAAGAATTATTAAAAGCAACCAAATTAGCCATTCGATATAATTTCTTTTCAAACTTTACATCCCTCCGTATTGCAATTTTTTCCAATCTTATTTTCTTTAAAAAAATCTATAGCCTTAAGTGAGCTCGTCATAAAACTTTTGTAAAGATTTAGATAACT
The DNA here is from genome assembly GCA_902530455.1 of uncultured Pelagibacteraceae bacterium. Taxonomy (GTDB): domain Bacteria; phylum Pseudomonadota; class Alphaproteobacteria; order Pelagibacterales; family Pelagibacteraceae; genus Pelagilacustribacter. The sequence continues at coordinate 13,982 of CACAAD010000012.1, forward strand.
ATTTAAACTATTTGATAATTCATTTGCTTTATCCATATAGCCTAATCTTGAAAAATTTATCAACATTATGGAGTTGGCATTTGGCAAAGTGTTATCGCTTATATCGATTGGGTTAAAAAAAATATCATTTTTACTCTGTTCATTTTTTTGAAAAATTTTATTGGTTTTATCGTAAAATTTTTTTAAAGTTTCATCACAGTATTTTTTCGCTAACAACCTGTATCTAGGATTCAACGTTGCATCTGACAAATCTAATAAACACTGGATAAGATAAGCGTAATCTTCAATGAAGGAAATATCTTTGGAATAACTATGAAATATAGTTTTAGCACAAAATTTTTTTTCAATATTTTGATAAAAATTTTCTGCAGTTTTTAAAAAACCCTGATTTGGAATTACTGAGTCCAGAGAAATTAATGAGCTAACCCACAAACAATTTAAATCTAATTGATTTTTTCGGTCAAAA
>CACAAD010000013.1 GCA_902530455.1 uncultured Pelagibacteraceae bacterium
CAATAAAAACTATTGAAGATTTAAAAATTATTAATGATGAGGAAGTAACATTAGAAATGTATGTTATGCAATTATTGCACTTGAAGGAAGTTAAGAGCCCATTATTAGATGAGACGAATGAAGTTGCTGCTAGCCTAAGCCATAAAGAAAAGAAAATAACAAAAGAGGAAGAAAATTATAAAGAAAACAACACACTTAAAACTAAAAGCCAACTTAAAAATACAGATCAGATTAAAACCAATTTAATGGAAAGACCAAAACCAACCAATGAAAAATCAATTAAAGCAAAAATTAATTCTTTTGAGGATATTGTAAAATTAGCTAATCAAGAAAATGAAATCGAGTTAAAATACGATTTAGAAAGAAATGTAAAATTAGTAAACTTTAGAAATGGTACAATTGATATTAGTTTTAATGAAAAACTGAACAAAAACTTCATTAAAATTTTGACTGAAAAACTTTACAGTTGGACAGGAGAAAGATGGATAATTTCACTAAATAAAAAAATTGGCGACAAAACATTGTTTGAGAAAAAAAATGAGTCAAAAAATAATCAAATTATTGAAGCAAAAAAAAATGATTATATAATAAAGTTACTCGACGCATTTGATGATGCTGATTTAATTAATGTACAAAAGGATGATAATTGATGACGGACTTTAATGACATGCTTCAAAAAGCAAAACAAATGCAACAGAAAATGAAAGAAGCTCAGGACGAAATTAAAAACATACAAGTAGAAGGAATCTCAGGTGGAAATTTAGTAAAAGTAATTTTAACTGGAGATTATGAACTCAAATCTATATCTATCAGTGAAAATGCTAAAAAAGAAAGTCAAGAAATTATAAATGACTTAATAATTGCAGCTTATAACAATGCAAAGGAAAACCTAAAAAAAAAATCATCTGAACAAATATCAAAAATTACTGGCGGTATGAATTTACCTTTTGATATTAAATTTCCCACATAATGGATAATAATATTATTGAAATAGAAGAGTTAATTAAACAATTTTCAAAACTACCAGGTTTAGGACCAAAATCTGCAAAGAGAATTATCTTAAAACTCATAAATAACAAAGACAACATGATCAAGCCTTTAGCGAAATCTTTGGCCGATGTTTATAAAAAAGTTGTTAGATGTTCAATTTGCGGGAATTTAAAAATAGTTGATAAAACTTGTTTATGTGAAACCGATACTAATTATGATAAAATTTGCATTGTAGAAAATTTGGCGGATATGTGGGTGATTGACTCTGCAAATATTTATAAAGGTCATTACCATATACTTGGCGGCACTATTAATTCTCAAGATAATTCAGAAAATAAAAATAGTTTAGTTCAATCACTTATTAAAAGAGTTAAAAAAAATAATTTAAAGGAGGTTATAATAGCAACAAGTGCTACAATAGAGGGTCAAACTACAGCTCATTATATTGAGGATTTAATAAAAAATGACAAAATTAAAATTACAAAATTGGCTCAAGGATTACCTGTTGGGGGAGAAATAGAACAATTAGATGATGGGACACTTTTTTCAGCTTTTAAAAATAGAGTTCCTGTGACAGATAGTTAAGTTAAGCACTTTTTCTTTCAAGTCTTTTTTGATGCAAAAGAGGTTCAGTATAACCAGATGGCTGAACTCTTCCTTTAAATACTAAATCGCAAGCAGCGGAGAAAGCTATTGAATTTTCAAAGTCATCAGACATTTTTTTATAACTAGATCTTCCACCTCTTGTATAGGCAGGGTCTTTTTCATTTTGTTTATCAACAATAGTAGCCATTTTCTTCATTACTTTCATAACCTGATCTTTTGAACATATACCATGGTGAAGCCAGTTAGCTATATGTTGAGAGGAAATTCTCAATGTTGCTCTATCTTCCATTAAACCAACATTATTTATATCTGGTACTTTTGAGCAACCAACTCCATGGTCGATCCATCTAACAACATATCCAAGTATACCCTGCGCGTTATTTTCTAATTCACGATTAATGTCTTCAACAGACCAATTAGGCCTATCAGCCCTTGGTATTTCTAAAAGCTTTTCTAAATTTGTTTTATTTCTATTTTTAATTTTATCTTGTTCTTTAAAAACATCCACTTTGTGGTAATGCATTGAATGTAAAGTTGCAGCAGTAGGAGAAGGAACCCAAGCACAGTTTGCACCTGATTTAGGATGACCAATTTTCTGTTCCATCATATTTGCCATTTGATCTGGCATTGCCCACATACCTTTTCCAATTTGAGCTTTTCCAGAAAACCCACAGCTTAATCCAATATCAACATTCCAATTCTCATAAGAGTTCAACCAAGTTGATTTTTTCATCTCACCTTTAAAAATCATTGGACCTGCCTCAAATGAAGTGTGCATTTCATCACCAGTTCGGTCTAAAAATCCAGTATTAATAAAAACAATTCTGTTTTTTACTTGCCTAATACATTCTTTTAAATTCACCGTAGTTCTTCTCTCCTCATCCATTATTCCAACTTTCATAGTAAATTTCTTTAAATCTAATACTTCTTCAACCTGGCCAAACAATTTATCTGTAAAAGCAACTTCTTCTGGACCATGCATTTTAGGTTTAACTATATAAATAGAGCCAGTTCTGGAATTATTTTTATTTTTAAAATCATGCAAAGCACACATGGTTGATACAAATGCATCCATAATTCCTTCTGGAATTTCAGAACCATCTTTTAGTGTTATTGCTGGACTTGTCATCAAATGACCTACATTACGATTAAGCAATAATGCTCTACCATGTAATGATATTTTTTTTCCTTCTTTTGACAAATAAGTTCTATCTGGATTTAATTTTCTAATAAATTTTTTTCCATTTTTTTCCATATCTGCAGTTAAGTCTCCTTTCATTAGACCTAACCAGTTTCTGTAGCAATTTACTTTATCTTCCCCATCAACTGCTGCTACTGAGTCCTCATTATCTATAATTGTTGATATAGCTGACTCTACTATGAAATCAGATATATTTGCTTTATCTCCTTTTCCAATTGAACTATTAGGATCTATTATTATATCGAAATGAAGGTTGTTATTTTTCAATAATATAGAAGCTGGAGACGACATATCACCATTAAAACCTATAAATTGATTTTCATTTTTTAAATTAATTTTTTCCTCATTAATTTTTAAAACTAATTTATTATTTTCAATTTCAATTTTATTTATATTTTTCCAACTATCTTTTTTTAATGGAAAAATTTCATCAAGGAAATTTCTAACATATGCTATTACTTTTTCCGCGCGATCTTTATTAAATGAATTACCCTTTTCGCCAGGAATTACGTCTGTACCGTATAGAGAATCGTACAAGCTTCCCCAACGAGCATTAGCTGCATTTAATGCGTATCTAGCATTATCTACTGGAACAACAAGTTGTGGACCTGCAATTTTAGCAATTTCTTCGTCAACATTTGAAGTATCAATTTCAAAATTGTTACCTTCATCTACAATGTAAGAAATTGATTTAAGAAATTTAGAATATTTGTTTTTATCAAATTTTTCTTTAGAGTTTTTTAAGTGCCAGTCGTCAATTTGTTTTTGTATTTTCTCTCTTTTTTCGATAAGTTTTTTGTTTATAGGAGCTAATTCATGAACTACCTTTGCAAATTTATTCCAGAAATCATCTTGTTTTATATTTGTACCAGGTAGCACCTCTTCATTTATAAAATTAAATAAAGTCTTGTCTATTTTTAACTCGTTTTTACTTATAAAGTTCATAAAGCACCAATCTTACCCCATCTGTATCGGTACCTGAGAGATTTACTCCTTCGGTGAGAACTTGTCTCTTTCCAGAATTTTACTTTTACGGTCCTTTTGCCTGAGAGTTTCCGGGGTGGTTGCTCCTTCGGCTCTACATTTAAGTAGTCTCTCCCGTTTTTTTTAATATTTTCTCCTAGTAAAACTTCAAAGTCAAATGATAATTGATCTCAGTTTATTGACAATTTATTGACTTATTTTAATTCTATTACTCAATAAATTATTATAGAAATGATTCATGAAAAACTATCTAGAATTTGAAAAAGATATAAAAACTCTAGAAGATGAGATGGAACTTCTCAAAAGTCCTGGTAATGAGAGTATTTCAGAGGTGGACACTAGCAAAATAAAATCAACTCAAGATCAAATTAACTCAAAATTAAAGAGTATTTACTCTAGCCTCAATAGTTGGCAAAAAACTCAAGTCGCAAGACATGAAGATAGACCAAGAGCAAGTTTTTATATTAGAAAAATATTTAATAATTTTACTCCACTTGCTGGTGACAGATATTTTGGAGACGATCGATCTGTTACAACTGGTTTTGGATTAATCAACGAAAAATCTGTTTTAGTAATAGGTCAAGAAAAAGGAGAAGATCTAAATACAAGAATTGAAAAAAATTTTGGCATGATGAGCCCAGAAGGTTATAGAAAGTGTATTAGATTAATGAGGTTAGCAGACAGATTTAAAATTCCAATAATCACTTTTATAGATACACCTGGTGCTTATCCAGGAATAGGCGCTGAACAAAGAGGACAAGCGTCTGCTATAGCACATTCAATTGAATGCTGCATGTCACTTAAGGTTCCTAATATTTCAGTAATAATTGGTGAAGGAGGATCGGGTGGTGCAATCGCTCTAGCATCTTCTAATAAAGTTATTATGTTGGAAAATTCAATATACTCTGTTATTTCTCCTGAGGGGTGCGCTTCTATTTTATGGAGAGATCCCGGTAAATCACTAGAAGCCGCAGAGGCCATGAAACTCTCAGCACAAGATCTTTTAAAACTAGGAGTTATAGATGATATTATTTCAGAGCCTCTAGGAGGTGCACACAGAAATCATGATGAAATTGCTCAAAATATAAAAAATACTATTATAGAAAATCTTAATTATTTTGAAAATATGAGTTCTGATAAAATTTTCGAGCATAGAAAAAATAAATTCCTTAAAATCGGTAGAGAGGGAGGTTTTGCTAAACCGTCTGTTAGTGGAGAGGTTGGATTAGAGTATAAAGAACCACTTTCTCTAAAACTCAAAAGAATTTTTAATCAAAATAAATATATTTTATCAGCTGTAGGCCTGGTTATTATTGCCTCAATTGTAGCGCTGCTTTACTAAATATTGTTGTAAAATTGCAATTTTCACAAATAAATAACATTTTTAAGTAAATCAAATCTTGACAATTTTAATTTAAATCTATTAAAGGGGCAAAGTTAGTTAATATACTAACTTTAGTTAAACAAATAAGGATAAGTAAACACAATGAGTACACTAAAAGGTAAAGTAAAGTGGTTCAATGGTACTAAAGGTTATGGTTTCATTGAAAGAGAAGACAAAGAAAAAGACGTGTTCGTTCACTCTTCAGCTGTTAGAGAAGCTGGTTTAAAATATTTAAACGAAGGTGATGAATTAACGTTTGAAGTGGAGAGCACGGAAAAAGGTCCTGCTGCAGTTAAATTGCAGAAAACATCTTAATTCTAAATTTTCCAAATCATAAATTAGCGGGACTTTAGCTATTTTGCTATGTCCCGTTAATTAATCCTTGAAAAAGACACAATTATTTCTTACATAATCAATTATGTTTAGGAAAAGCACATTTCAACTATATTCACATTCTCACAGAATGCATGCTAGGCTATTGCTTAGCTAAATCATTACATATTTTAAAATACAAATTTATTAATAATTAATATAAAAAGGAGTTATGCAGCAGTAGCTCAGTTGGTTAGAGCACTAGTTTGTGGAACTAGGGGTCGGTGGTTCGAATCCACCCTGCTGTACCATAAAATGAAGAAAGATAAAAAAAACAAACCCTCAAAAGACCTTCCGTTAGGATTTGTTGATAGACAAGAAAAAGAATTACTCGTACGAGATTTCATAATTTCTAATATCAAGAAAGCTATGATCAAGTACGGTTTTCAGTATCTCGAAACCCCAAGTTTTGAGTATACGGATAGCATTGGAAAATTTCTACCTGACAAAGATAGACCAGATGAAGGTGTGTTTTCATTTCAAGATGAAAAAAATTGGCTTTCTCTCAGATATGATTTGACAGCACCATTAGCTAGATATGTTGCAAAAAATTACTTAGAAATTCCAAAACCATTTAAAAGATATCAACTTGGAACAGTATGGAGAAATGAGAAACCTGGGCCAGGAAGATTTAGAGAATTTTTGCAATTTGATGCAGATTTCGTTGGTACAAAAAGTTTACAAGCTGATGCTGAGTTATGTGTTTTGATTTCGGAAATACTTGAGAATTGTGGGTTAAATAAAAAAGATTATATTATTAAAATTTCATCAAGAAAAATTACTGAGGAAATATTCAAAAAAATTAAAATAGAAAGCGAAGAACAAAAATTGGCAACTCTAAGAGCCCTAGATAAAGTTGATAGACTTGGCTGGGATGGTGTTAAAAAATTGTTAGGGGAAGGAAGAAAAGACAAATCTGGAGATTTTACTAAAGGAGCAAATTTAAGTTTAAAAAATATAGATTTATTAGAAAAAGAATTAAATAATAACTCACCTGAAACAGAAGATTTAAAAGAAATATTAAAAATATTTAATGATTACAATTTTAGTAACTTTGAAGTTGATCCTTCTGTAATAAGAGGATTAGAATATTATACGGGTCCAATTTTCGAAGTGAACTTAAAATTTGATGTAAAGAATAATAAAGGACAGGTCGTACAATTTGGTTCTATAGGCGGTGGTGGAAGGTATGATAACCTTGTAAGTAATTTTGGTAATTACGACGCCCCCGCAACTGGTATCTCAATAGGATTAGATAGGTTAGTTTATGCGTTGATGCAAAAAAAAGAATTCAAAGTTAAGCAAACAAAACCTATTGTTATTTGTATTTTCGATAAAGGCTCAATGAAAGAATATATTAGCTTACAAACAGTTTTAAGATCTGAGGGTATTAGTGTTGAAATTTATCCTGGGGAAGGAAAGTTAAAAAAACAAATGGAATATGCAAATAAGATAAAATCACCAGCTGTTATTCTTTATGGTGAAAATGAAATCAAAACAGGTAAACCAACATTACGAAATCTAGTTTCAGGAAATGAAAAATCGACAACAATTGAAGAGTTAGCCAATGAGATCAAAAAAATTATCTGAACAAATTATAAAAACTTTTAAAAACACCGGATTTGAGTTATCCGAACCAGATGTATTATTAGATTCTGAGTTTATTATTGAAAGATCTGGTGAAAAATTTAGAAGTTCAATGCTTACGTTTGAGAGTGAGGATGGTAAAATTATGTGTTTAAGACCAGATCTTACAGTAGCATCTTCTTTAAATTACTTACAAAAAAAAACTAAATCAAAAATTTATTACTCGGGCCAAGCTTATAGAAGATCAGAGAAGAAAAATTCTGATTTTGTTAATGACCAGTTAGGAATTGAAATTTTCGGTTCCAAAAATCAAATACAAGATGATTTTAAAGTTATCTCAACAATTTTAAACTCTGCGAGGAAAATTAAAAGTAAAAAAATTCAAATTAAAGTTGGAGATGTAAGTTTATTTAAAAGTTTAATTAATTCACTTGACATGCCCGAAAGATGGAAATTAAGATTAATAAGACACTTCTGGAGACCAAGATATTTTGAAGATCTTTTAAAAAGATTAGAGAAAAATTCAGATATTGATGCTGAAACTTTTGATACAGATAAGAAACGATTTTATGAAATGAAAAAGATGGACAAAGACAGAGTAATTGCGGGAAGATCGATATTAGAAATATTAAATAGATTTGATAAAAAAATAAAAGATCCAAGATCATTTAACGAGGGGAAAAAGATTGTAAAAATTATTAGATCATTTCTGAAAATAAGCTGTAAATTATCTCAATTAGAAAAAAAACTTTTGGATTTCACAAAAAACAATAACCTTAAAAAAAATATTTTTAATGAATTAAGATCAATCCAAAACTTAAAAAAACTTAAAGAAGATGTAAATTTTATCTCTAATTTCGGAAGGGACATAGAGTATTATACAGGTATAGTGTTTGAAGTTTTTGCGGGACAGAAAGAAATTGCAAGAGGTGGTAGATATGATGATTTATTAAAAAGTTTAGGCGCAAAAAAAAATATTCCAGCAGTAGGCGCAGCAATTAATCTTAAAAATATATGAAAAACGTAATTACCATAGGTTTACCAAGCAAAGGTCGATTAAAAGATAAAGCAATATCTTTCTTTGAAGAAAAGGGTTTTAAAATATTACAAAGTAACAAAGAAAGAAATTATTTTGCAACTATTGAAAATAAACCAAATTTAAAAATAATTTTTCTCCATGCCAAAGAGATCATACAAAGAATGGGTGATGGTACTCTCGATCTTGGAATATCAGGCTTGGATCTCTTAAATGAATCTGAAAAAAATTTGAGAGACAAGATTGTTATAAAAAAGAAACTTAACTTTGGAAAAGCTAATTTAGTTGTTGCAGTTCCAGATGATTGGATAGATGTTCAAACAATTGCCGATCTGGAGGAAGTATCTTTTGATATTAGATCTAAAAGAAATACAAGATTAAGAGTTGCAACAAAATATCCCAATTTAACCAACGATTTTTTACTTTCTAAGGGAATAACTCAATACAAGTTAATACCTAGTCTGGGTGCTACTGAAACCTATCCTTTCATAGGATCTTCAGAAATTATAACCGATATAACGTCCACAGGGAAAACATTGGCTGATAACAATCTTAGGGTGCTTAAGGATGGACAGATTTTAAACTCGACTGCATGTTTATTTGTTGCAAAAAAAAAGGCTGTAAAATTACAGCCTTTTTTAAATTCATTGGGTTAAGTGGAATTACATTCCCATTCCACCCATTCCGCCCATACCACCCATACCGCCACCCATTGGAGGCATAGCTGGAGCTGAGTCTTTTTCTTCTGGTTTATCTGCAATCATAGCTTCAGTTGTTATTAACAACCCAGCTATTGAGGCAGCATCTTGAAGAGCTGATCTGACCACTTTAGTTGGATCAATAATTCCTTTTGCAAACATATCAACGTATTCTTCATTTTGAGCATCAAAACCTTGAGAAGATTTTTTTCCTTCTAAAAGTTTTCCAACTACTACAGAACCATCAACACCTGCATTAGCAGTAATTTGTCTTACTGGAGCTTGAAGAGCTTTTTTAACAATGTCTACACCAGCTTTTTGATCATCACCTTTTATTTTAAGACTGTCTAAATCTTGTGCAGCGTAAAGTAGGGCACAACCACCACCAATAACTACTCCTTCTTCAACAGCAGCCCGAGTTGCATTAAGAGCGTCTTCAACTCTATCTTTTCTCTCTTTAACCTCAACCTCAGTTGCTCCGCCCACTTTAATTACAGCAACACCACCAGCGAGTTTAGCTAATCTTTCTTGTAATTTTTCTTTGTCGTAGTCAGATGTAGTTTCATTAATCTCAGATCTTATCTGGTTACATCTAGCTTCGATGTCTGATTTTTTCCCTTCTCCTGCAACAATTGTACTATTCTCTTTATCGATTTTTACTTTTTTGCAAGATCCCAGATCTCCAATTTTTACATTTTCGATCTTTATACCAAGATCTTCAGATATCACTTGTCCACCAGTTAAAATTGCGATGTCTTCTAACATAGCTTTTCTTCTGTCACCAAAACCTGGGGCTTTGACTGCTACTACTTTTAACCCACCTCTTAATTTATTTACTACCAAGGTCGCAAGTGCTTCGCCCTCTACATCTTCAGAAATTATCATTAAAGGTCTATTTGCTTGAACAACGGACTCTAAAAGAGGAACCATTGGTTGAAGGTTAGTTAATTTCTTCTCTACCAAAAGAACTAAAGGGTTTTCTAATTCAGTTGTCATCTTTTCTGTATTAGTAACAAAATAAGGAGATAAATATCCACGGTCAAATTGCATTCCCTCAACTACGTCAAGTTCTGTTTCCACACCTTTTGCCTCTTCAACTGTAATTACTCCCTCATTTCCTACTTTTTGCATAGCTTTTGAAATCATATCACCTATCGATTTTTCACCATTAGCTGAAATAGTTCCTACTTGAGCCACTTCTTCATTGGCTTTAACTTTTTTTGATGATGATTTTAATTTATTGATCACATGTTCAACAGCTTTATCAATACCTCTTTTGATATCCATAGGATTCATTCCTGCAGTAACATACTTTAGGCCTTCATTTACAATCGACTGTGTAAGAATAGTGGCTGTTGTAGTTCCGTCACCAGCATTATCATTAGTTTTGCTAGCAACTTCCTTAACCATCTGTGCACCCATGTTTTCAAACTTATCTTCTAATTCAATTTCTTTTGCAACTGATACACCATCTTTTGTTGTCCTTGGAGCACCATATGATTTGTCCATAACTACGTTTCGTCCTTTTGGACCTAAGGTTACTTTAACCGCATTAGCTAAAGTATTAACACCCGTCAGCATTTTTGATCTAGCTTCAGTGTCAAATTTAATTATTTTTGCCATTTTATTTGTTCTCCCTTTTATTTAGATTATTTTTTACCTTTTGAAATTCCCATTATGTCTGACTCTTTCATAATGCTATACTCTTTTCCGTCTATTTTTACTTCTGTCCCAGACCATTTTCCGAATAAAACAATATCACCAACTTTAACGTCCATAGGTGTAAGTTTTCCATTTTCATTTTTTGATCCTGGTCCAACAGCAACAACTTCCCCTTCCTGTGGTTTTTCTTTTGCAGTGTCTGGTATTATTATACCGCCAGCAGTTTTTTCCTCGCTGTCCAGTACTTTAATTAAAACTCGGTCGTGTAAAGGTCTAAATTTCATTTTAATCTCCTGTTTATAGAAGCTGATATGGTGAGTTTTATTGAAAATTCAAGAGAAGAAGACATAATTTAGCTAAAAGTCTTGATATTGCTATATTTTATTAACTTTTTTATAAGGTATTTAAAGGACAATTTAATTTGAAAAAACTAGATCATTTAAAGAACATTTTTAACAATTACGATTACTTTGTAATCGATCTTTGGGGAGTAATTCATAATGGGGTTAAACCATATGAAGGAGCAATGGAGACAATCGAAGAATTATACAACAATAAGAAAAATTATATTTTTTTATCAAATGCTCCAAGGCCCGTTAACGATGTAAGACAATTTCTAATTGAAAAAATGCGAATAAATAAAAAATTTTTGAATAACATACTCACATCAGGCGAAGCAGCTATAAATTCAATCAAAAACTTTAATTATGGTAAATTTTTTTTTCATTTAGGCCCTGAAAGAGATAGTAAAATTTTTGAAGGTTTAGAAAATCATAAAACAGAGCTTGAAAAATGTGATTACATTTTATGCACAGGTCTCTACGATAGTGAAATGGATAAATTAAATTTTTATGAAAAATTACTCAAAAACAGTACAGACAAAAAAATGATCTGTACGAATCCTGATTTAATTGTAGATAGAGGCAATACCCAGGAATATTGCGCTGGAAGTATAGCTAAATTATTCGAAAAGATAGGTGGAAAAGTAGTTTATTTCGGCAAACCGTATAAAGAAATTTATAATTCAATTTTAAAAGAAAAAGATAAAGCTTTAGTAATTGGAGATAATTTGAGAACAGATATAAAAGGAGCCAATTTGATTAAACAAGACTCCCTTTTTATAACGGATGGGATTCATAAAAATGAAATTAAAGGGCTAGATAACTTAAGCGATATTTTAAAAAGATATAATTGCCAATAAAATGTGGTCTAACTATGGGAAAACATTTATAGAGTACATTTTCCTTAATACTTTCAAAAAAAAAACAGATCATATTGATATTAAAAATAAAAAAGCTATTGATGAAATATTAAAAAAAAATAAACCTGTAGTATTCATATCTGGACATTTTGCAAATTATGAGTTGATGTCTATGGAACTGATAAAGGCTAAAGCTAAACTAGCTACAATTTATAGGCCTCTAAATAATATTTTTTTAAATCCATTTATGGAATATCTAAGGAAAAATTTTGTATGTGAAAATCAGATAAAAAAAGGGTTAAACGGAGTTAAAGAATCTTTAGAATATATGAAAAAAGGCTATAGTATTGCTTTAATGGTAGACCAAAGAGTAAGTGAGGGTCCAAGAATAGATTTTTTTAATGCTGGTGCGCACACAACCACACTGCCTGCACAATTATCTTATCGATTTGATTGTGATATAGTCCCTATCTATATTTCAAGAACCCAGGATGATAGATTTGAAATGGAAATATTAGATCCAATTTTAATTTCAGATGGTGAAAAAAAAGATAAAGAGTTAATTACAAAAAAAATTAACTTAGCTATGGAAAAGTTAATATTAAAAGATCCCAGTCAATGGATTTTAACTCATAATAGATGGAAATAATTTTTATCAAGTTACCTTATTTTAATTTTTCGTATCTTTGTTTTGCTTCCTCTGGTGAAAAATAAGCCTCTTGAAGATCAACGTTCCAATAATTTAAATTTTCGAGAGGAATTTTTTTTTTTGAAACTGCACACTCGACGTAATCGCCCTTCTCAATTATTTCAAAGGTGTTAGCTAAAAATTTTAACTTTGCTTTTATTCCACTCATAATTTAAGTAATATATAACAAATCTTTTAATATGAATATTGCTTTAATAGGTAGTGGTGGTCGTGAAGACGCATTATGTAGAATGCTTAAAGAATCTAAAAATATCAATCAAATTTTTTGTATACCAGGAAATGCGGGCACTGCTCAAGTTGCGACTAACCTCGAAGTAAACTTTCTTGATTTCAAGAAACTACTCAAAACTCTTAAAGTTCACAAAATTAAAATGGTAATTGTAGGACCTGAAGAACCGCTGGTTAAAGGAGTAGTAAATTTTCTTGAAAAAAATAGAATTAAAGTATTTGGCCCTAATAAGTATGCGTCTCAACTTGAGGGTTCAAAAGCATTTATGAAATCAATTTGTAAAAAATACAATATTCCAACTGCATATTATAAGGTTTGTCACAATCAGAAAGACTTTAAGAAATCGATAAATAAATTTAATTTACCAATAGTAGTAAAGGCAGATGGCTTAGCGGCAGGAAAGGGTGTAGTAATTTGCAAAACAAAAAAACAAGCTTTTGAAGTTTCTAAAAAGATTTTCAAAGGTAAATTCAAGAGTTCAAAAAAAGTTGTGTTAGAGGAATTTTTAACAGGAGAGGAAGCTAGCTATTTTTTAATCGTTGATAAAAAAAGTTTTGTAAACTTTGGAACAGCTCAAGATCATAAAAAAGTATTTGAGAAGGAAAAAGGTCCAAATACTGGTGGTATGGGCGCATACTCACCAGCTCCGATTATTGATAAAAATTTAGAAAAAAAAATTATTTCAAGAATTGTTAAACCTACTTTGCAAGCCTTAAAAGACAAAAAACAATTTTATAGAGGCTTTCTTTATGTTGGTCTGATGATAAAAAATAAAGATCCGTATTTAATTGAATATAATGTCAGAATGGGAGATCCAGAATGTCAAGTAATAATGCCTAGATTAAAAACTGATTTATTCAAAATAATAAATTATTCCCTAAAAAATCAAATAAAAAAATTAAATTTAAAATGGGAAAAAAACAAGTGTATGACGATAGTTCTATGCTCAAAAGGATATCCAGGTAATTATAAAAAAGGAAAAATTATTAATATCAAAAAAATTAAAAGTAAAAAAAATTTATTTATTTTTCACGCTGGAACT
>CACAAD010000014.1 GCA_902530455.1 uncultured Pelagibacteraceae bacterium
AAAAAAAATATTTTAAACAATTATTAACTAATTTTGCATTTGCATCATACTTGTTTTTATTTTTACTAATATTTATAATTAGCCTTAACGATATTCATCTTAAGATAATTTTATTTATTATATTATTAATATGTATATCTTCTGATATAGGAGGAATTCTTTTCGGCAAAATTTTTAAAGGCCCGAAGTTAACAAAAATTAGTCCAAATAAAACTATATCAGGAAGCTTGGGTTCATTTTTTCTCTCTATTATGATGAGTACTATATTGCTTAAATATATTTTTAATACGGATTTGGTAAATAATATTTTACTTGGCTTCTTTGTCTCGCTAAGTGTTCAATTAGGTGATTTATTTTTTTCATATTTAAAAAGAAAATCATCATTAAAAAATACCGGGAATATTCTGCCTGGACATGGCGGTATCTTGGACAGAATTGATGGAATCTTAGTAGGAATACCCGTAGGTTTGGTATACGTTTTAATTTTAGTATTTACAGGATGAAAAAAAAACTATCAATATTTGGGTGCACAGGTTCTATTGGTGACACAACATTAAAGCTTTTAAATAAAAGAAATAAAGAATATGATTTTTATATTCTTAGCGGTTATAAAAACTATAAAAAAATTAAATTCTTAATAAAAAAATATAAACCAAAATTTTTTATAATTTTTGATAATTATACATTTAAAAAAATAAAAAAAGAAAATTTTAAAAATAATGTTAAAATTTTGAATTCTAATGAATATCAAAATTTTAGATTTAAAAAATCAGATATTTCTATTCTCGCTATTCCTGGAATAGCTGGACTTGAACCGACCTTAAAGGCTATAAGAGTTAGTAAAAAAATTCTTATTGCGAACAAAGAGTCCGTTATATGTGGTTGGAATTTAATTGCAAAATTAGTAAAAAGATACAAAGTAAAAATTTTTCCAGTGGACTCTGAACATTTTTCAATAATGAACTTAATTGATCAATCAAACAAAAAAGATATTGAAAAAATTTATCTTACAGCTTCTGGTGGACCTTTTCTAAAATATTCGTTAAATAAAATGAAAAATATAAAACCATCGGAGGCAATAAATCATCCTAAATGGAAAATGGGAAAAAAAATATCTGTTGATTCAGCTACATTAATGAATAAAATATTTGAAGTTATTGAGGCAAATAAATTATTTTCAATAGATTTTGATAAGATAGATATTTTAATACATCCACAATCTTTAATCCATGCGATAATTAAATTTAAAAATGGTTTATACAAACTTTTATATTTTGAAACTGATATGTCGATACCTATTGGAAACGCTCTTTTTGAGAATAATTTTGAGATAAAAAAAAATATGAGCAAAAAATACAGATTTAAAGAAAATTCTTTATTAAAAGACTTAAATTTTTTAAATGTGGACCGTAAAAAATTTCCAGCCATTAAGCTTAAAACTATATTGAACAAATATAATTCACTGCCAATTATATTAAATGCGGCTAATGAAATATTTGTTGATCAATTTTTAAAAAGAAATATGAGTTTTTGCTCAATAATCAATTACCTGTTTTATCTTTTAAAAGACCCAAAAATGAGAAAATATGCTATAAAAAAACCTTCAAATTTAAAAACTATTTTAAGTATTGATGGATGGACAAGAAACAAAGCTATTAAAATTGTAAATGATAACAAATGAGACGATTTTTAATTATTTTATATCTTCTATTATTATCTAATCCACTATCCGCTGAGATAATTAAAAAAATTGATATATCTGGTAATGATAGATTGAGTGATGAAACTATAAAAGTATATGGAGATATTTCAATTAATCAAAATGTAGATAATTTAAAAATAAATGAAATTATAAAGAATTTATACTCAACAAATTTTTTTGAAGATATTAGTGTTTCAGTTTCTAATGGCACTCTATATATAAAGTTAATAGAATATCCGATTATTAATGAAATTATAATAGTTGGTGAGACTGCAAATAAGTTTAAAGAGCAAATTAAAAAACAAATTAAATCAAAAAAAAATGGTCCATTTGTCAAATCTTTAATTGCTGATGATGAGGCTACTATAAAAAAATTGTACTCCTCTTTAGGCTTTAATTTTTTAGAGGTAAAATCAAAAGTAGAAAGGTTTCCAAAAAAAATCGTAAATATTTATTTTGAATTGGAAAAAGGCGAAAAGACAAAAATTTCTAAAATTAATTTTAAGGGCGATAGAAAAATTAGAGACAGAAGATTAAGAGATATAATTACCTCACAAGAGGCTAAATTTTGGAAAATAATAACTAGAAATACAAATTTAAATCAATCTAACATAGAATTAGATAAAAGATTATTAACAAATTATTATAAATCTATCGGATATTATGATGTAAAAGTATTATCTGAAATTGTTGAAATTAAAGAAAACTTTCTCGCAGAAATCACATTTAATATTAATGCTGGCACAAGATACAGAATCAGTAAAATAAGTACAAACGTTGATAAAGTATTAAATAAAAGTTTATTCCTTCCATTAAATGATATTTATAAAAATACTATTGGAAGTTATTACTCTCCTTTTATTGTAAAAAAATTGTTAGATGAATTAGATTTAATTATAAGTAATGAAGACCTTCAATTTATTGAACATAATGTAAATGAAATCTTAAATGAAGATACAATTGAGTTAATTATAAATGTGATAGAGGGTAAAAAAGTCGTAGTTGAAAAAATCGAGATTTTAGGAAATTCAGTGACCAATGAAGTTGTCATTAGAAGCGGATTACTTTTAGACGAGGGTGACCCTTATAGCAAGGTAAAAGTAGATAAATCTATTTCTAATTTAAAAAGTAAAAGAATTTTTGCATCCGTAAAAGAAACTACTAGTGACGGTTCAATTCCTAATTCGAAAAAAATTAAGATTGAAGTGGAGGAAATGCCTACTGGTGAGATAAGTGCTGGAGCTGGAATTGGTACAGATGGAGGATCTTTCGCTTTTAATATTAAAGAAAACAATTGGTTAGGAAGAGGTATATCGCTGTCGGCAGCTGCTGAGTTTAGCCGAGAGTCATTAAAAGGTTCGTTATCTTTTACAGATCCTGATTATAATTTTACCGGCACAGAGTTAACATATTATTTACAAAATACTAAAAATGATAAACCCGACTCGGGTTATGAGAATAATGTTTTAGGTGGTGGTATAAGTCTGACTTATGAAAAATTTAAAGACATATATCTATCTCCAGGTATAAGTTTGCTTCATGACGATTTAAAGACAGATAGTTCGGCATCAAATTTATTAAAAAAACAATCAGGAACTTCCACAGATTTATTGTTTGATTATTCATTAGCTACTGATCAGAGAGACAGACGATTTATGCCAACTGCAGGATACTATTCGTCATTTTTTCAAGAAGTTCCAATTTATTCTGATCAACCACATATAAAAAATGGTTTTTCAACAAGCCACTATAAGGAATTGAACGAAGACTTAATAGGAGCTTTAAAGTTTAGAGCTAATGCAGTGAATGCGATTGGTGATGACGATGTAAAATTGAGTCAAAGGCTAAATGTGAGCACAAGTCAATTAAGGGGTTTTGAAGCAGGTAAGGTAGGACCAAAAGACGGTGATGATTTTATAGGAGGTAATTATACTACGTCTTTAAACTTAGAAGCTAACTTACCAAATTTTTTCCCTGAAAAAAGTAATGCAGAAATTGGATTATTTTTAGATGCTGCAAACGTATGGGGTGTTGACTACAGTAACACTATTGACGATTCTAATAAAATAAGATCTTCTATTGGCATAAATACTAGCTGGATCTCGCCAGCAGGACCTTTATCTTTTGTATTTTCAAATAATCTTACAAAGGCATCGACTGATGTTACACAAAATTTTAATTTTAGATTAGGAACGACTTTTTAATGAGATATTTTACAAAGATAATCATAATCTTTTTCATTTTATTAATTCCAACAGAAAATAAACTATTTGCTAGCGATGTTCATTTTATAGATTATTCTAAAGTTATGAATGAAAGCACAGCAGGTAAAAAAGCTCAAAATTATTTAAAAAATCTTTTGAATGACTCAAATAAAAAATTTAATGAGACAGCAAAAAAATTAAAAGATGAGGAAAATAAAATTATAAGTCAAAAAAATGCCCTCTCTAAAGAAGAATATAAAAAAAAGGCTGATGCTTTAAGAAAAAAAGTATTCGAATTAAACAAAAGAAGAGATAACCTACTTAGAGATATAGCAGCAAAAAGAAAAAAAGCTGGTGATGAAATGTTAAAAAAACTTAATCCTATACTAGGTAAGTATATGGAAGAAAATAATATTTCAGTGGTCATTGACAAAAAAAATGTATTAATGGGAAATAAGAAATTTGAAATCACTGCTCAGATTATTGAAATTTTAAATAAACAATTTAAATCTATAAGTTTAAATTAATGTCAAAAAATGTTTTTTTTGAAAACAAAGGGCCTTTTAAATTAAATAATTTATTTCCAAAACACTCCATTTCAAAAATTAAAATAAAAGATGTAAAAACTTTAGACAAAGCAGATAAATTCGATTTAACATTTTTTGACTCTTTAAACTATAAAGATTTAGCTGAAAAAACTAAAGCTAGTTGTTGTATTACCAAAGAAAATTTAAAAAAATACCTTCCTAAAACATGTGAGACCATAAATGTGAAAAGTGTTTTATTCGAACTGGCAAAAACTACCTCTAAATTTTACCCTCTTGCAGATTTAGATTATCCCGATAATTCACTCAAAAAACCAAATAAAACAAAATTTCCAGGAGTAAAATTTGGTAACAATGTTTTAATTGGAAAAAATGTAAAAATAGGTAAATCAACTGTAATAGGAAGCAATACAATTATAGAGCAAAATGTTTTGATAGGTAAAAATTGTATTATTGGTTCACAAATTATGATTAAGAAGTCATTCATAGGAGATAATGTTGTTATTCAAGATGGAGCAAAAATTGGGTTAAAAGGTTTTGGATTTATCCCTATTAAAGATAAAAATTTTAGAATTCCACATATTGGAAAAGTAATCTTAGAGAATAATGTTGAAATAGGTGCTTCTTGTACAATTGATAGAGGATCCATCGGTGATACGGTAATTGGAAAAAATACTTTTTTAGATAATCAAGTTCATATGGCACACAATGTAAAAGTCGGAGAAAATTGTATGATAGCAGGTCAAGTTGGATTTGCAGGAAGTTCGACTTTAGGAAATAATGTTTCAATAGGTGGACAAGCTGGAATTTCAGGACATTTGAAAATTGGAAATAATGTAAAAATAGGTGGAGGCAGTGGTGTGGTAAAAAACATACACGACAATGCAATTGTGATGGGATATCCAGCTGTTCCACTTAAAGAATTTTTAAAAAAAAAACAAAATGATTAAAAAAGAGTCTATTGATAGAAAAGAAATTGAACAATTACTTCCACATAGAGCGCCCATGTTACTTATAGATAGACTTACTAAGATTGTTCATCTTAAGTCTGCTACCGCAATAATGAATGTAAAAAAAGATGGATTTTATGTCCAAGGTCATTTTCCAGGCCAACCAGTAATGCCAGGAGTTTTAATTGTAGAAGCTTTTGGTCAGGCTGCAGCAGCACTAACTGCTTGTGGTATTGATCCGAAGGAGTACGACAACAAGTTAGTTTATTTAATGAGTGTTGAAAAGGCAAAATTTAGAAATCCAGTTTTACCAGATTGTGAACTACACTTAGAAATAGAAGCGATAAGATCTCACGGTAGAGTATGGAAATATAAAGGAACAGCTAAAGTTGAAGGAAAAAGAATGGCAGATGCGGAATGGTCAGCGACTATAGTAGATAGGAAGTAAAATGATACACAATTCAAGCGTAGTAGAAAAAAAAGCAAAAATAGGGAATAACGTCAAAATCGGTCCTTTTTGTTATATAGGACCAAATGTAGAGCTGCAAGAAGATGTAGAATTAATCTCAAATGTTCACGTAGAGGGAAATACGAAAATAGGTAAAGGCACAAAAATTTTCCCGTTTGCAAGTATTGGCACTATGCCACAAGATTTAAAATATAAAGGGGAGTCAAATAGTGTTCTAATAGGTGAAAATAATATGATAAGAGAATATGTAACAATAAATCCAGGCACGGAAGGAGGGGGAGGAACAACGGTAATTGGAAATAATTGTCTATTTATGATTTCTTCACACATAGCTCATGATTGTAAAGTTGGCAACAATGTTGTAATAGCCAACAATGTTCCTTTAGGAGGCCATGTTACATTAGAAGACTCAGTTGTTATTGGAGGAAATTCAGCGGTTCAGCAATTTACAAGAATAGGAAGATTAGCAATGATAGGCGGCATGACGGGAGTACTTAAAGATGTTATCCCATTCGGTCTTTCTTTTGGTAATAGGAATTACCTAAAGGGTATAAATTTAATTGGATTAAGAAGAAAAAAATATGAAAATAAAAAAATTTTAGAATTAGATACAGCTTACAAAAAAATTTTCTCATCTGAGAAACTTCATGAAAATTTAGCTAAAATAAATGGTGAGTTTAAAGAAAATGATTTAGTTAAAGAGGTTATTGATTTTATAGAAAAAGACAAAAAAAGACCTATTTGTACACCATTAACTAAATAATGATTGGACTAATATTCGGAGATACAGACTTTCCAAAAGAAATACTAAAAAAAATTAAAAGAAAAAAATTAAAATATTTGATTATAGATTTAAGTAAAAATAGGTCATTTAAAAAAGATAAAAACTCTAAGAGAGTATCCATAGGTCAATTTGGAAAAATTATTAATTTACTTAGAGAAAATAAATGTAAAAAGGTCTTATTTGCGGGTAAAGTGAACAAGCCTAAATTTTCAAAGTTAAGACTAGATTTAAAAGGCATTTATTATATGCCACGAATTATTAAAACCTCTGGGATAGGTGATGCAGCTATTTTAAAAGAAATAATTAAAATTTTTAAAAGAGAAGATATAACTACTTTAAGTTCTTTGTTTTTTAATCCAGAGCTAACTTTAAAGAAAGGTATCTATACAAAAAATAAACCAAACAGATATGATAATACTGATATTAATAAAGCAATTTCAATATTAAATAAATTGAATAAATATAACTTTAGCCAAGGCACAGTAGTCAGAAATAATAAACTTATAGCTATTGAGGGAAGAGGAGGTACTCAAAATTTATTAAAAAGATCAAAAAATAAGAAATTTAAAAATAATGGAGTACTAGTCAAATTTCCCAAAAAAAAACAAGATTTAAGAGTTGATTTACCAACTGTTGGATTGAAAACTTTAAAACAATGTAAGTTAGCAGGCCTAAAAGGTATTGTTGTAAAGAATAAGCAAAATATTTTTTTAGAAAGAGAAAAATGTATTAATTTTGCAAATAAAAACAAAATGTTTATTTTATCAAAATGAAAAAAACTTTCTTATCACTTTTAATATATTTCACCTTTTCCTACTCATATTCCTCAGAAATAAAACTTATCAAAATATTCGATGGGTTGAACAAACCTTGGAGTTTATCTTTTATTGACGAAAATAACATTTTAATTACAGAAAAACCTGGAAATCTTTTAGTTATAAATTTAAAAAATAAAACAAAATCGGTTATTAAACATAATTTATCCGTATTGGAAGATGGACAAGGTGGTTTGTTAGATGTTTTGTTTCATGATAAATATGTTTATGTCTCATATTCTGAAAACAGAGGTAATTGGCATTCTAGTACGTCTGTTGCAAGAGGAGTATTTGATAATAAAAATATAAGTTTTAAAAATATTTTTAGAGCTGAACCCCCAATTAATTCTGGATACCATTTTGGTTCACGATTAGTTATAAAAAAAGACAAACTTTTTATAACGGCTGGAGAAAGAGGCGAAGGAATGATTGCCCAGGATCCTCAAAAGCATCCTGGCAGTATTATTAGAATAAATTTAGATGGGTCTATCCCAAAAGATAATCCAAAGTTTAAAAATAAAAATGATTGGTTACCTGAAATTTACCAGATAGGTGTAAGAAATCCTCAAGGAATGGCTTTATCACCTTTTGATGATAAAATTTATTTAAGTAATCATGGCGCAAAGGGAGGTGATTGGTTTGGTACTGCAAACTATGGTGAAAATTATGGTTGGAAAATATTAGGATGGGGAGGGACAAATTATAGTGGAACAAAAATTGGTCCAAAATGGAAGCCAGGATTTACCAAAGCAATAAAATATTGGGTACCATCTATAGCAGCAAGTGCAATAGCAATTTATAAAGGGGAAGAATTTAAGGAATGGAACGGAGATGCACTTGTTACAGCGTTAAAAGATCAGTCATTAAGAAAAATTAGTTTTAAAGACTCATTTGTTGTTGAACAAATAATATTTAAGGGAAATATTGGAAGAATTAGAGATATTAAAATCCATAAAAAAACAGGAGAAATTTACTTAATTTCTGATAACGGCAGTATTTGGAGAATGTTTAAATGAAGAAAATCTTTATTCTAACAGGTGAACCCTCAGGGGATAAATTAGCTGCTAAAGTTATCTCTAAACTAAAAATTAAAGATCCAAGCATCACCTATCTTTGTTTGGGTGGAGAAGAACTTAAATCTTTAGGAATAAATTCAATCTCAAAACTTAGCGAAGTAACATACTTAGGCTTTACTCGGGTATTAATAAACTTATTTACAATTAAGAGAAAAATAAATGAAACTTCTCAAAAAATATTAGAGTTTAAACCAGATATTTTGTTTTCAGTAGACAGTCCAGATTTCACATTACGAGTTGCTGAAAAGGTAAAAAATAGTTCACCAAATATAAAAACAATACATTTTGTAGCCCCCCAGGTTTGGGTTTGGAGAGAGGGAAGAGTAAAGAAGATTAAAAAATTTATCGATCATATTTTGCTTTTATTCAAATTTGAAAAAAAATATTGGGAAAAGGAAAATATAAGTTGTGAGTTTGTTGGCCATCCACTTTTAGAAAACAACAATAAAGACAAAATTGAACTTAATCAAGTTTTCAAAAAAAATAAAGCAATTATTTCTGTTTTTCCAGGAAGTAGAGATAGCGAAGTTAAAAAACTTACTCCAATATTATTAGACTTTATTAAACTCATGAATAAAAAGTATGAAGATTTTATATATGTTTTTCATTCGACAAAAGCCCAAAGATCGAATTTAGAAAAAATAATTAATAAAAGCCAAATTCATAATACAGAAATTATTTCTGATGATAAAATTAAAGATCACTTACTAAAAAAATCAATCTTTGCTGTTTCAAAATCTGGTACTATTTCTCTTGAAATAAGTAAAAGAAAAATTCCTTCAATAATTATTTACAAGATGAATTTTATAAATTTTTTAATTGTAAAAATGTTAGTAAAAATTAAATATGCAAATATATTAAATATTGCCGCAGGACAGATGATTATTCCTGAATTATTACAATCAAAGTGTAACCCTAAAGAAATTTATAAATTAGTTTCTAGTTTTTTAGAAGATCAAAATAAAATAAAAAAACAAATTTCTAATACAGAAAAAGTTTTAGAAAGCTTTAGAACCAAAAACCTACCAACCGACTTAGCTGCGGACTCAATTAGGAAAAGTTTGTAATTTCAAATTACAAAGACTACATTCGATATTTAAACTCGGGATATCACCTTCTAAAAAATCTATTACGTCAGTTATAAATTTTAAGTATAAATCATCATTTCTTTTAATTTCAAAATATTGTGTAGACATTTCAAGTGCTGGTTTATTTTTTAATATTAAATTTTCTGGTTCAAAACAAAAAATTCCTAGATTTTTTACTGGATTTAATTTTAAATAGTTTTGATCTGGTTTTTCAAACATAATTGCATAACTATTTAATTGTGTCATATATGTTAGAGATTTTTTTTCATTAATATTTGTTACTTTAAAATCTATGATTGAAAAAAAATCTTTATGATCAATATAAGCGTCGATTTTACCTCTTAATTGAAACGCTCTATCTTTATGATCATAAAGAACTTCAGATTTATGTAGCTTGGAGTAATCTGTTTTTATTATTCCCTCAGGCACTTTATTAGAATTTAAAAATTTCGAGGGTTTATTGTGATAAAATTTTTTTTGAATTGAATCAATCTTTGAAAATATAGTCGGAAAACCAAAATTTATTCTTAAATCGTTTACCTTTAGATCGTAATAACATCTTTTACAACCTGAGTATCCAAACGCAAATTCACTTGGACTAAATAAATATGGTTTCGACATTAAACTAATTTTTTTAACCTGTTTATTACAGTAGCTTTATCTAAAGATAAAATAATGTCATAAATACCAGGCCCAAATTTTGTACCAACTAAGCCAATTCTTAATGGTTGTCCAACACCTTTAAAGTTAGTTTTGTGTTTATCGATTAAATTTTTAATAATTGGCTCTAAGCTTGTCTTATTTAAATCTTTTAATGCTTCAAAATCCTCTATAAAATTTTTGATAATATCTTGAGATTTTTTATCAATCAAAGATTTATCCTCGCTTGATATCTTCAAGTTATCATTAAGTATATAACCTGAATTATTATAAATATCTTCGAGTGTTTTTGCTTTATTTTTTAAAAAATTTAATGATTTTAAAATTACATTTTCTTTCAATTTATCAATTTTAGTTTTAAATTCATTAGAAAATTCTAACAGTTTATCGAACAATTCTTTTTCGTTCATAGATTTTATATAAGTTTCATTTATTGATAAAATTCTAGACATATCTAATTTAGAGGGTGATTTACCTATCCCTTCAAAGTTAAATAACTCTATACTTTCTTTAAGTGAAAAAATTTCTTTATCTTTATAGGACCAACCTAATCGTAATAAATAATTTCTTAAAGCTTCTGGAATGATACCAATTTTAATATAATCATTTATTGTTGATGCATGATCTCTCTTGGATAGCTTTTTACCTTTCTCACTATGTATTAAAGGTATATGAGCAAATTTTGGAACTTCCCATTCCATTGCATCGTAAATTTGTTTTTGCTTAAAAGAATTAATCATATGATCGTCACCTCTTATCACGTGAGTTATTTTCATATCATGGTCGTCTACAGTTGCAGATAGTTGATATGTAGGAGATTTATCCTTTCTTAATATTACAAAATCTTCAATAGTAGAGTTTGATATATTTCTTTCTCCTTGAACTAAATCACCTATAGTTGTGTTTCCAGATATTTTACTTTTAAATCTTATCACTGGTTTAACATCTTGTGGTATTTTTAAACCTTTAGATTCTCTCCATTTTCTATTATATACATAAGGAATACCTTTTTTCTTACATTTTTCTTTCTGTTCGTTTATTTCATCTTCCGAACAATAACATTTATATGCAAATCCTCTTTTAATAAGTTCTTCCACTACAGAAACGTGCTTAGATATATTTTTAGATTGAATATATTCATTTCCATCATAATCAATACTTAACCACTTCAAAGAATTTATAATTTGAATTTTAAATTCATCTTTAGATCTCTCTTTATCTGTATCTTCTATTCTGAGAAAAAATTTGCCTTTGTTTTTTCTAGCCAACAACCAATTAAACAAAGCTGTTCTGACCCCTCCAATATGAAGCGGACCAGTAGGGGATGGAGCAAACCTACAATTAAAAGACATTCAGTATTTTTAGACTATTTTAGTGAAAGTTTCTATATAAAGAAATTAATCTTCCTTGGATTTTTATTCTATTAGAGGCGTATATTTTAGTATCGTAATTTTTGTTAGCAGCCTCTAAAGCAATTGTGTTACCTTTTTTTCTTATTCTCTTCAGGGTGGCTTCTTGTTCATCAATTAGCACTACAGCAATTTGCCCTGTGTCAGCTGTAGAAGTTTTTTTTATAATTACTGTATCACCATCATTTATTCCAGCCTCAATCATTGAGTCGCCTTTAACTTTTAAACCAAAATATTCGCCATTTTTTTGTAAATCTTCTGGTAAAGCAACTTTATCAACTTCATGTTGTATTGCTTCTACTGGTGTACCTGCTGCAATGCTTCCTAAGACAGAAACTTTGGAAGAGTTGCTTTTAGATTTATCTAAACCACCTTTAATTACGCTAGGTGTAAAAGAATTAAAAATATCATTGGCACTAGCATTTTCTGGCAACTTGACTACTTCCAAAGCTCTTGCTTTGTGAGCTAATCTTTTAACAAAACCTCTCTCTTCTAATGCACTTATTAATCTGTGAATACCAGATTTCGACTTCAAGTTGAGTGAATTTTTCATTTCTTCGTATGACGGCGAAATACCAGAGGATCTAATTTTTTTATTAATAAATATTAATAAGTTTTTTTGTTTTTTTGTTAACATAGAACAAACCTCGTACATCTATGTTCTATAAAAGTTCTTTTTAAATTACAACTTCAAATAAGTGTTAGTTTTATTGAGTTATTTTAAATAATCTTTTCATTAATTCATCAGGTTTGTCGGATTTCAGGAGTGATTCTCCAATTAGAAAATTTTTAATACCTGTTTTTTCGTAAATATATTGCGCATCTTTCTCATCCTTTATTCCGCTCTCAGACAAAAGAGGTCCTTTATGTGCTTTTACAACTTCAAAAATTTTAATCGTATTATTAATAGTAACATCCAAAGTTTTTAAATTTCTATTGTTAATTCCAATCAAAGCTTGATCATATTTTAATGCCATCTCAGCTTCTTTATTATTATGCACTTCTACTATAACAGAAAGATTATGTTTTAATGCCTCTGAATATATTTCATCAGCTTGACCACCATCTAAAGCAGCAATAATTATTAATATACAATCACTTCCAAAACTTTTAGCTAAAGGTATTTGATAAGGATCTATAAAAAAGTCTTTTGCAAGAATAGGTATTTTAAATTTTTTTTTAATATCTTGAATATGTTCAAATTTACCCAAAAAATGCTTTTCCTCTGTTAATACTGAAAGACAAGTAGCACCGTTTTCAACATACATTTTTGCTATATCTAAATAATTGAAATTTTCAATAAGAGTGCCTGCAGATGGACTTGCTTTTTTTATTTCAGATATTATCGAAATACCTTTGTT
>CACAAD010000015.1 GCA_902530455.1 uncultured Pelagibacteraceae bacterium
AAGTGGAGCTTTTGTAACAGGCAAAAATTCCTTATATTTTTATACAGGAGTTGAAGGGCAATATAGTTTAGGTCCTATGAATATTTCACCTAGCTTTACCCCTGGATATTACGATAAAGGAAACGGTAAAGATTTAGGAAGTGTTTTAGAATTTAAAAGCGAAGTTAAAGTTGGATTCGACATTTTTAAAGGCTCGAATTTTGGTTACAGCTACAGCCATATATCCAACAACGATTGGGGAAGCACTAACCCTGGAACAGATAATCAACAATTAACATTTTCTACGAAATTTTAATATGTCTTTAAAAAATTGCCATAACTTTAGTGATTTTCGTAAACTAGCTAAAAGAAAATTACCTAGTCCGATATTTCATTATATAGATGGAGCGGCAGATGATGAGGTTACTTATGCTCGAAATACAAGTGCATTTGATGATGTTGATTTAGTTCCAAATGTTTTGCGAGGAGTAGAGAATGTTGATTTATCAACTACTATATTTGGAAAAAAACTAGATTTACCTTTTTACCTCGCACCAACTGCCTTACAACGTCTCTTTCACTATGATGGAGAGAGAGCTGTAGGAAAGGCTGCACAGAAATTCAATACGATGTTTGGAGTATCCGCTCTAGCAACAGTGAGTGTTGAGGAGATATCTTCTATGATTGATACTCCAAAAATGTTTCAGTTTTATTTTCACAAAGATAGAGGATTAAACACTTCTTGTTTAGAAAGGGCTAAAGCTGCTAAATTTGACGTTATGGCTTTAACAGTTGATACAATAACAGGAGGAAATAGAGAAAGAGATTTAAGAACCGGCTTCACATCTCCTCCAAAATTAACTCTTGCAAGTTTATTTAGTTTCGCAACAAAACCAATGTGGGGTATAAATTATCTTACTAAAGGTAAGTTTGAATTGCCACACATACAAGATCACCTTGAAGCTGGAACTAGCACTAATACCTCAATAGGAAATTACTTCTCTACAATGTTAGACCAATCTATGAATTGGAAAGATGCTGAAAAACTTCGTGCGCAGTGGGGAGGGCATTTTGCATTAAAAGGAGTCATGAGTGTTGAAGATGCTAAAAGAGCTGTAGACATTGGATGTACAGGAATTATGGTTTCAAATCATGGAGGAAGACAACTTGATGGATCAAGATCTCCTTTTGATCAATTAGCCGAAATTGTTGATGCTGTTGGAGATAAATTGGACGTTATTTGTGAGGGTGGAATCCATAGGGGAACGCATATGCTTAAAGCATTATCATTAGGTGCTAAAGCATGCTCAGGTGGAAGACTTTATTTATATGCTTTAGCTGCAGCCGGTCAAGCTGGTGTCGAAAGAGCTCTAGGTCAGTATAAAGCAGAGTTAGAGAGAGATATGAAACTAATGGGTTGTACAAATATAAGCGAACTAAGTAGAAAAAATTTAAGATTCAGAAGGTGATGAATCTTAAAAATTGTTACAACTTTGAAGATTTTAGAAAACTAGCAAAAAAAAATTTACCTGCTCCGATCTTCCATTACATAGATGGCGGTTCTGATGATGAACTTACACTGAAAAGAAATACTGAGTCTTTCTCAAAATACGACTTAGTCCCAAATATTTTAGCTAGCGTTGGTGAGCCTGATTTATCTACAACTGTATTAGGCACAAAAATAGATATGCCTCTTTTTTTATCTCCAACGGCCATGCAACGACTTTATCATCATGATGGTGATAAAGCATCAGCGAGAGCAGCTGAAAAATATGGCACTTTTTATAGCATGTCCACGATGGCCACTTCTTCGATAGAACAAATTGCAAATGTTTCTGGCGGACCAAAGATGTTTCAATTATATATTCATAAAGATCAAGCTTTAACGGATAATTTAATTGATAGATGTAAAAGTTCTGGGTTTAAATCGTTGTGCTTGACAGTAGACACTGTTGTTGCGGGCAACAGGGAAAGAGACCATCGATGGGGATTTACGACACCACCTAAACTTACATTAAAAAGTCTTATGAGCTTTATCACACATCCTAAATGGACATTTAATTATTTAACTCACGAAAAATTCGAGTTAGCAAATGTGTCTCATTTTACAAAAAAAGGTTCTTCAATTGCAAAAGGTGTTATGGAATATATTAACGAACAATATGATCCAGCTATGAGCTGGAAAGATGCGGAATATTGCGTAAAAAGATGGAAGGGTCCTTTCGCTCTTAAAGGGGTAATGTCAGTTGAGGATGCTAAAAGGGCAATTGATATTGGCGCAAGCGCAATTATGCTATCAAATCATGGCGGCAGGCAATTGGATGGGTCAAGATCACCATTTGATCAATTAAAAACCATAGTTGATGCAGTAGGAGGAAAGATAGAAATTATTGTTGATGGAGGAATAAGAAGAGGAACACATGTTTTAAAAGCCCTATCATTAGGTGCAACAGCCTGCAGTTTCGGTAAAGGTTTTCTTTTTGCATTAAGCGCAGGAGGACAAAAAGGGGTAGAGATGATACTTCAAAGAATGAGGGAAGAGTTGAGAAGAGACATGATTTTACTAGGTAAAAAAAAAATTGAGGATTTAGGCGAAGAAAATATTGCAATTAGAAATTAAGGATTCTAATATTGGTTATGAAATTAGCAAAAAGTTTAGATAGATTAGGAACTGAAACTGCTTTTAGCGTTCTTGCTGAAGCAAAAAAATTAGAGGCAGCAGGAAAACCGATGATACATCTTGGATTAGGTCAGCCAGATTTTAAAACTCCAAAACATATTGTTGATGCCGCAAAAAAAGCTTTAGATGACGGTCATCACGGTTACGTGTTATCGAATGGTATACTTGAATGTCGACAGGCAGTTACCAGAAAGATTAAAAAATTATATAATCAAGATATCGACCCAGAAAGAATTATAATAATGCCAGGTGGAAAGCCAACGATGAGTTATGCAATTCAATGTTTTGGGGAACCAGGTGTTGAAATAATTCATCCGACACCAGCATTTCCAATTTATGAGTCTATGATTAACTTCACAGGAGCAAAACCTGTTCCTTACGACTTAACTGAGGATAAAGATTTGAAATTTAATCCAGAAAAAATTTTGTCATTAATCACTGATAAAACTAGACTTCTAGTTTTAATCAATCCAAATAATCCTACAGGAAGTTTTGTTGATAAATCTGATATCGATGTTTTGGCAGAAGGATTAAAAAAACATCCTCATGTTACTATTTTAAGCGATGAAATTTATAGCAGGCAAATATTTGACGGAAAAGAGATGCCTACATTTTTTAATTACCCTGAACTAAGAGAAAGATTAATTGTTCTTGAGGGGTGGAGTAAAGCTTACTCTATGACAGGATGGAGACTAGGTTGGAGTTTTTGGCCAGAACAATTAGTTGAGCATGTAAATAAATTATTAATTAATAGTGTTTCCTGTGTAAATGCCGCTGCACAATTTGCAGGCATTGCTGCTTTAGATGGTTCTGATGAGTCGATAGATCATATGATGAATAAGTTTACAATTAGAAGAAAACTTATTCATGACGGTTTAAACAATCTTCCAGGTGTAGAATGTAGTTTGCCTGGTGGAGCCTTTTATGCTTTTCCAAAGGTTATCGGTACAGGGATGAATGGTGCGGAGTTTGCAAAAAAATGCATGCATGAAGCTGGTGTTGCCATAGTGCCTGGAACTGCATTCGGAAAGACCGCAAAAGATTATGTAAGATTTAGTTTTGCTGCGTCACAAGCCAATATTTCACAAGCTCTTGAAAACATAAAAAAAATGCTAGCTAAATAGGCTGTATTTTCTTAAAATTTCAATTAATATCTCTATTTATGAATGAACAAGTTCAATCAGAGCTAAAAAAAATTTTTAATGGCAGATTTTCTACATCTGTCTCGACAAGGTCTAATTATGCTAGAGGCGAGGACACCTTTGATCCTGTTTTATCTCAAGCAGTAGTTTTTCCGGAAACAAACGAAGAAGTCTCAAAAATTTTAAAACTTTGTAATCATCATAAAGTACCAGTTGTACCATTTGGAACAGGAACCTCTTTAGAGGGCAATGTTGTAGGAAATGACAAAGGTATTACTATTTCATTAGAAAAGATGAATAAAATTTTAAGTGTAAACGTTGAAGATTTTGATTGTAGAGTACAAGCATGTGTGACTAAAGAACAATTAAATGACTATTTAAGAGAAGACGGAGTTTTTTTTCCAATTGACCCTGGCGCTAACGCTGCAATTGGAGGTATGGCCTCAACCTCAGCTTCTGGAACGATGGCTGTAAAGTATGGAACCATGAAAACAGTAATTACAGGTTTAACAGTTGTTCTTCCTAATGGTGATATAATTAATACTGGAAGTAGAACCAAAAAGACTTCAGCTGGATATAATTTAACAAATTTGTTTATCGGTTCAGAAGGCACGCTTGGAATAATCACTGAAATACAATTAAGATTATCCCCTATACCAGAGAGTATTATGAGCGCAGTTTGCCATTTCCAATCATTAGAAGATGCAGTTAAAACTGCACAACAAATTATTCAATACGGTGTGCCTATTGCAAGAATTGAAATGTTAAATAAAGATCAAATGGATATAAGTATTAACTATTCGAAGTTAAAAGATCTTAAAGTTTTGCCAACTTTGTTTTTTGAGTTCCATGGATCAGAGTCATCTAATAAAGAAAATATAAAAGTTGTTGAAGAAATATCTAATGACAATAACGGAAGCTCTTTCAAGTGGGCTAAAGATTTAGCAGAGAGAAACAAATTATGGCAAGCTCGATGGGATGTTTATTATTCAGTGAAAGCATTGATAAAAAATGGAAGAGTTTATTCAACAGATGTATGTCTTCCGATTTCAAAAATAACTGAGTGCGTAAATTTTGCTGAAGAGGAAACAAAAAAATTTGGACTAAGAGCTCCAATGGTTGGACACTTGGGAGATGGGAATTTTCATGTGATTTTGCCCTATGATCCTCAAAAAAAAGAGACTTACAAAAAGATTAGAGAGTTCAGTGATTTACTAATTAAGAAGACATTAGAATTAAAAGGAACTATTACTGGTGAGCATGGAATAGGACTTCATAAAAAAGAATATCTTATGAAAGAACATGGAGATAATATCCCAGTTATGAAATCTATAAAAAGAACTCTAGATCCCAATAATATAATGAATCCTGGCAAGATTTTTGATTTAAATTAATAATCCAAATGAAAAAAATTCTTATCACTAGAAGATTGCTTAGATCTTGCGAAGATAAGGCTGGTAAAATTTTCGATGCGAAGTTTAATTTTAATGATGAACTACATTCACAAGAAAAATTGATTAAGCTAAGTGAAGGATGTGACGGAATTTTATCTGCTCTTACGGATAAATTGGATGCTGCAACTATTAACAAATTACCAGACAGTATTAAAATATTATCAAACTTTGCAGTAGGATTTGGAAATATTGATTTAGACGCAGCAAAAAAAAGAAATATAATTGTAACCAACACCCCTGACGTTTTGACTGATGCTACAGCTGAAATTGGAATTTTATTAATATTAGGTGCCTGCAGAAGAGCACCAGAAGGAATTGAAGCCGCCAAAGCGTCTAATTGGAAATGGTCAGCGGATTATTTAATAGGTAAGCAATTAACAGGTACAAGATTAGGAATTTTAGGGATGGGTAGAATAGGTCAAAAAATAGCAAAAATAGCAAAATCTTTAGGAATGATAATACATTATCACAATCGATCAAAACTAAGTGATGATAAAGAAAATGGCGCAACTTTTCATAAGAATTTAAAAAGCTTAATGAATGTTGCTGATGTATTGTCAGTTTGCTGTCCTGCAACGAAGGAAACTACAAATTTGATTAATAAAGAAACTCTTGAATACCTACCCACTGGAGCTGTCGTAACTAATGTTGCAAGAGGTGATATTGTTGATGACGAAGCTTTAATCGAAGCTCTTAATTCTAGAAAGGTTTATGCTGTTGGATTAGATGTTTATCAGGGAGAGCCAAATTTAAATTCAGGTTATTTAAAACATAAGAGTGCTTTTATCCTCCCACATCTTGGTAGCGCTTCAAAACAAACCAGAACTGCAATGGGTAACCTAGCTATAGACAATATCGATGAGTTTTTTAAAACAGGAAGCTGCAAAAACAAAGTAAATTAAACAATTATTTGTAAATTCTATCTCAAGTTGTAAGCGTCAAAATAATATAATTTTAGTGGGACTCTCAAAATTTTATATGTTTAAATAATTACTTAATTATTAATAATTAAGGGGGAAATATGTCTAAAAAAATAAAAGGAGTTAAAACTCCTTCAAGACGTAAGTTCTTTAAAGCAGCAGCTGCAACCGGTGCAGCAGCAGCAGCAACAGTTGCAATGCCTAATATTGCTCTTGGTGCTCCTAAGACTTTAAAGATGCAAGCAGCTTGGCCTTCAGGAGCTAACATATTTTTTGAAATGGCAGGAGACTATGCAAAAATGGTTAGTGACATGTCTGGTGGACAATTAAAAATTGACCTTCAGCCAGTAGGTGCAGTTGTTAAGACTTCAGAGATCGGACAAGCCGTAAGTTCAGGAGTTCTAGATATGGGACACTGGGTTACAGCTTATTGGTATGGAAAAAATCCAGCCGCGTCTCTATTCGGTACGGGTCCTTCATACGGAATGTCTTCCCAAGAAGTAATGGGATGGATCGAGTATGGTGGAGGAAGAAAACTTTATGATGAAACACTTGCAAAAGTAGGTTTTGATTATATTGGTTTATTCCACATGCCTATGCCTGCTCAGCCATTTGGTTGGTTCAAAAAGAACGTAACTAAAGTATCTGATGTTAAAGGCATGAAATATAGAACAGTTGGTCTAGCCACTAACGTTCTAACAGCGATGGGAATGGTTGTAAGACAACTTCCAGGTGGTGAAATTCAACCAGCTATGAAAACTGGTCTGATTGAAGCTGCTGAGTTTAACAACCCAACTTCAGACTCACAGTTTGGTATGCAAGATGTTTCTAAGCACTATCACTTAGGAAGCTTCCACCAATCACAAGAGATGTTTGAAATCCCAGTTAATAAGAAGTCATTTAATGGTTTAAGCCCACAACATCAGGCTATTCTAAAAAATGCTGCTTACGCTGCGAATACAGACAACTACTTCAAAGCGCTAGTGAGATACTCAGCTGACTTATCTAAGTTGATGAACCAACATAAAGTTAATGTTTATCAAACTTCTGATGAGATTTTAGCTCAACAACTTAAAGGATGGGACAAAGTTATCGGTGACTTTGCAAAGAAAGATGCATTCTTTAAGAAAGTTATAAACTCACAGAAAGCTTATGCTAAAAGAGTAATGAAATACTTGCTCATGAACCAGCCAAACTACAAATTGGCTTATGAAAATGAGTTTGGTTCAATAGCTAAAGTAAAAATCTAATATATAATTTTTAAATTAAAGGGGGCTTTGGCCCCCTTTTTTTATGGAATTTTTTCAAAATTTATAATAATTTAAATTATGCGTTCATTTATCTATTTTGCAGATCACCTAAGCACTTCAGTTGGAAAAGCTTTTTCCTGGTGTATTGTAGTTTTAATGGGAGGAACTTGTTACGAGGTAGTGATGGCTTATGCATTTAATGCTCCAACATTGTGGAATTTTGATTTTAGTCTTCAAATGTATGGAGCAATTTTTATGATGGCAGGCGCATACACCCTTTCAACCGAAGCACACGTAAGGGGAGATGTTATTTACAGATTATTTAAGCCAAGGACTCAAGGATATATCGATTTAATTTTATATTTTATATTTTTCTTTCCGGGGGTTCTCGCTTTAGCTTTTTACGGATATGAGTATGCTTCTTTGGCTTGGAAAATTAAAGAAACTAGTTGGAACAGCCCAGCGCAGATTCAAATTTATATGGCCAAATCACTAATACCAGCAGCAGGTATTCTCTTAATTATTCAAGGTATAAGCGAAGTTTTTAGATCTATAATATGCATACAAACTGGCCACTGGCCAGCCAGAATGGTTGTCGCAGAAGAAACAGAAAAAATTTTAATGAGAACTTCACAAGACGAGGATCAAAAAGATGTTATTTAGTTTAACTAATCCTGAGATAGCAATTTTAATGATGGGGATTTTTCTTTTAGCTGTTCTATTAGGATTTCCAATTGCATTTACTTTAATGGCTATGGGTGTCGGTTTTGGTTACTATGCTTATTTTGATCCTACACGGATGGAGCATTTACTAGACAATAGAATTTTTCAACTTTTTGTACAAAACACTTATACTGTAATGGATAATACAGTTCTTACAGCGGTCCCTTTATTTTTATTTATGGGATACTTAGTTGAGAGAGCAGGAATTGTTTCTAGATTATTTTTTGCTATAAGACTTGCTTGTCACGGTCTTCCAGCTTCAATGGCTGTAGCGGCATTAATTACTTGTGCTTTATTTTCAACAGCAACAGGAATTATTGGAGCTGTTGTAACATTAATGGGATTGCTAGCATGGCCCGCTATGGTGAAAGCCGGTTATGATAAAAAATTTGCTTCAGGAGTTATCTGTTCAGGTGGTTGTTTGGGAATACTTATTCCCCCGAGTATTATGCTCATAGTTTATTCTGTTATTGCACAGCTATCACCTTTAAGATTATTTGCAGCTGCAATTTTTCCAGGACTAATGTTAGCAGGTCTTTATATACTCTATGCAATTACAAGAGCATATTTAAATCCTTCACTTGCACCAAAACCGCCTGCGGAAGAGATACCACCTAGAGCAGTTATACTTAAAGAAGTTGTGGTATCTTTTTTACCATTGTTTTCTTTAATAATTTTAGTTTTAGGAACAATTCTTGGAGGTTTAGCTACTCCTGCTGAAGCAGCAGCAGTTGGGGCATTTGGATCTTTAGTGCTATCTTACTTTTATAAAACACTTAAATGGAAAAATTTTAAGGAGTCAGTATTTCTTACTGCTAAAACCACTGCTATGATTATGTGGCTGTTCATTGGATCATGGACTTTTGCATCGGTGTTCTCGTATCTTGGTGGTCATGAAGTATTTGAGCACTTTTTTAAATCAATGAATATACAACCTTGGCAATTCCTCGTTATCACTCAGATTATAATCTTCTTGTTAGGATGGCCTTTAGAATGGACTGAAATTTTAATAATTTTCGTTCCGATATTTTTACCACTAGTAGAATTTTTTGGAGTTAACCCATATTTTTTTGCAATGCTTATTGCGCTTAATCTACAAACTTCATTTTTAACACCCCCCATGGCCATGTCTGCATATTATTTAAAAGGTGTACAAAGTAAAAATGTTGAATTAATGCAAATATTTCGAGGAATAATGCCTTTCTTATCAATAGTAATCTTATCAATGGTATTAATGTATCTTTTTCCCGGTATTGCATTGTGGTTGCCTGACACACTATTTGCAAACTAATATTTAATGGAAAATATTACTACAACTTCAGCTTTTGAATTAGTTGAGAAAATAAAAAAAGGTGAAATTTCTTCGGTAGAAGTCTGTGAAGCGTACATAGAAAGAATTAAAAAATTTGATAAGGACGTAAAGGCCTGGGCTTTTTTTGACAAAAAACTTCTTTTAGAAAAAGCAAAAGAAAAAGACGAATACAGAAAATCTGGTAAACCTTTAGGCGCTCTGCATGGATTACCTGTAGCTGTAAAAGATATAATTGGAACTTTAGACATGCCTACAGAGTGTGGGACAGTTTTTCGAAAAAAAATGTCAAGTTCTCAAGACTCAGAAATAGTAAATCTTTTAAAAAATGCTGGCGCAATAATTATGGGCAAAACTGTTACCTGTGAATTAGCTTATATTCACCCAAGTAAAACAACTAATCCTCATGACTATTCAAGAACTCCCGGGGGTTCTTCTAGTGGATCAGCTGCAGTTGTAGCATCGCATATGGCTCACCTTTCTATAGGATCTCAGACTGGGGGATCAGTTATCAGACCAGCTTCATACTGTGGAGTTGTAGGTTATAAACCCTCTTATGGTTTAATATCTAGAAGCGGTGTATTAAAAACCTCAGAGAAACTAGATACTATTGGAGTATTTGGAAAAAAAGTTAAAGATGTAGCTTTATTAGCAAAATCTCTGATTAAAAAAGATTTATATGATACATCAACTATTCACTTCGCTGCAGACGACATGCTAAAAGTCTGTGAGGAAGGTCCTCCGTTTGAACCAAAGTTTATTTTCTATAAAACAGACAAGTGGAAGAATATTAGCAAAGAATCTCAAAAAGCATTTGAGTATTTAATAAAAAACTTTAAAAAGAACATAGAAGTTTTTGATACTCCGTCATATTTTAAAGAAATTCCAAAACATCATCAGATTGTACATGAAACAGATTTGGCTAATAATTTTCAAGTTTATTACAAAAAAGATAAAACTAAACTATCAAAAGAAATGAGAGATGCAATAGGTAGAGGACTAAAATACACCGCCAAAGAGTATACTGACGCAATTGATTTTATGAAGCAAAGCTACGAGTCTTATAAAGAGGTTTTTGAAGACTATCATGGTGTTATTACGCCATCATCAACTGGAGTTGCTGATAAAGGTTTAAAATCAACTGGTAGTGCAGACTTTCAAAAAATTTGGACTTATCTTGGATTACCAGCTATTTCGCTTCCTTTACTTACTGGCGAAAATGACTTACCATTGGGTGTACAATTAGTTGGTGATAAGTTTGATGATCTAAGATTTTTAGGAACAGCTAATTGGTTAGAAAAAAATTGTAAAGATGAATAAAAAAATTGCTACAATCGCCGGATGCGTAATGTGTATTGCTTTTCTAGTTGGATTAGCAACCACTTTGACTAGGTCTATGATGATCAAGTTCACTGATGTTTTGCCAGTTTATATCCTCATGATAATAGTAATTGTCATGATGCTTTATGAAGCCTTCTACGACAAAAAATAATAATCTTTTTCCTTACATATTATTATTTGTACAGCCCATATTTATGGCAACAAACATTATTGTTGCTAGAGGTGGCGTAGAATACGTACCTCCAATTTCTCTGGCTTTTTGGAGATGGTTATTTGTATTTTTAATTTTATTTCCTTTTTTTTACTCTGAAGTTTATAAAAAAAGAAAATTTTTAAAAA
The DNA here is from genome assembly GCA_902530455.1 of uncultured Pelagibacteraceae bacterium. Lineage (GTDB taxonomy): Bacteria > Pseudomonadota > Alphaproteobacteria > Pelagibacterales > Pelagibacteraceae > Pelagilacustribacter. The sequence goes on from CACAAD010000015.1 coordinate 11,138, forward strand.
AAGAATTTTATAAATTATTTTTCTTAGGTTTAACGGGATGTGGAGTTTGTGGAGCATTCCCTTTTATTGCTGGCATGTCTACCACAATGGCTAATATGGGAATCATATATACCTCCTCTCCAGTTTTTATTGTAATTTTGTCAGTATTTTTGTTTAGTGAAAAAATTAGTTTAAATAGAATAGTAGGACTCATAATTTGTTTGATCGGAGTTATCACCATAATTACAAAAGGTAATTTTAATTACCTAATAAATTTTAGTTTTACTACCGGAGATTTTTGGATGTTAGGCGCTGCAATTGGTTGGGCCCTATATTCAATTTATCTTTTAAACTGGAAAAGTAAATTTAGTTTAATGGGAAGATTTACTTTAATCGCCTTTTTTGGTTTCATCTCATTGTTTCCTTTTTATATATTAGAAGAATCTTTATTTTTTGACACCAAATTCAATTCTACTTTTTTAGCATGGGTTTTGTTTGCTGCTATTTCACCAGGTATAATCGCATTTAGTTTGTACACAAAGGTGCAAAGATATTTAGGTGCATCGTTAACAGGATTCACGCTTTATTTGTTCGCTGTTTATGGTGCAATATTTGGAATTATTCTTTTCGAAGAAATGTTACTGCCTTTCCATTATTATGGAGGTGCATTAGTTTTTGCTGGTGTATACATAGCAAGAAAAATAAAAACAATATGAAATATATTTATATTCTAATTTCTTCAGCATTAGTAATTTACTTGATTTTGTTAACTTCGATTTATGTAAATCAAAGAAAATTACTTTATCTTCCCAGCGAAAACAATTATTTAGATGATCCAATTAATTTTAATTATAAAGAATTTTTTATAGAAGTTGATAAAAATATTAAACTAAAATCCTGGTTGATTGAAAAAGATTTAGAAAAATATAAAACAATTTTATTTTTACACGGAAACGCGGGAAATTTATTTAATAGATCTTACAAGCTCAACAGATTTAATGAACTTAACTTGAATGTTTTGATTATTTCTTGGAGAGGCTTTAGTGGAAACTCTGGAAAGCCTAATGAGATCAATCTATATGAAGATGCAAAAAAGGCAGTGAAGTGGTTAAACGACAAGGGCGTCGCAACTGAAAACATTATATTATACGGAGAATCACTTGGAACAGGAGTTGCGGTTGAAATTGGTCAAACAAATGAATTTAATAGTATTATTTTGGAGTCACCATACACATCAATGGAAAAAGCAGCAAAAATTTATTACCCATACTTACCAGTGAAATTGTTATTAAAAGATAAATATAATTCAGAAAAAAAAATTAAAAACATAAGAACTCCAATTTTGATAATGCATGGCAAAAGGGATAACATCGTTCCATTCTATATGGGAAAAAGTTTATTTGAAATTGCAAATAAGCCAAAAAAATTTTTACAAGTAGATGAAGATGATCATATGCTTACTTTCAACAATTATTTACTTTCAGAAATTAAAAACTTTATAAATAAATATTAATTAATTGAGAGCAAAGTTTTTGCAAACAAATCTGCTTTGAAGGGTTGAAGGTCGTCTTCTTTTTCTCCAATCCCAACAGCAATTATTGGCAATTTGTATTTCTTACAGATGGCTAAAACTATACCACCTTTTGCAGTACTATCTAATTTGGTAATTATTAAGCCAGTCAAGTTATGTAT
>CACAAD010000016.1 GCA_902530455.1 uncultured Pelagibacteraceae bacterium
AGCCACCACCTTGTGAGCTATTAACTATTGTGCTACCTTTTCGAAGTGCTACTCTTGTCAAACCACCAGTTGTAACCCATGAAGTTTTACCACTAAGAACGAACGGTCTTAAATCTAAATGCCTAGGTTCAATGGAGTTATCTGAAATTGTAGGTGTGGTCGATAAAACTTCAAGTGGTTGAGCAATGTAACCTTTTGGATCTTTATTAATTTTTCTAACGAAACCGTTTTTTTCTTTTATTGAAGCTTTGGGTCCTATCATAATACCATTTCCTCCAGATCCGTTTGTTGGCTTTACTACTAATTTAGAAATATTCTCTAAGACATGCTCTCTTTCTAATTTGTTTCTACATAAAAAAGTTTCAACTTGATTGATTTTTGGCTCCTCACTTAAATAAAATTTAATCATTTCACCAACATATGAATAAATAGCCTTATCATCTGCAATTCCCGTTCCAGGGGCATTGACTATTCCTACATTTCCTTTAATCCAAGATTTAAATAGACCCGCAACACCTAAAAGTGACTTTTTATAAAAAACTTTTGGATCTAGAAAATTGTCATCTATTCTTCTGTAAATGCAATCTACCTTCAACGGTCCTTTAACCGTTTTCATGTAAACAAAATCCTTTTCAACAAATAAATCTTTACCTTCAACTAAAGCTATACCCATTTGATCAGCTAAAAATTCATGTTCGAAGTAAGCAGAGTTATATATCCCTGGTGTAAGTAAAACCATGTGTGGATTTTTAGTTTTATTTGGTACACATTCTTGCATACAATTATAAAGTTTATTTGGATATTGATGTATTGAAGATACCTTGTGTCTTGTGAATAATTCTGGAAAAACATCTCTCATCACCATACGATTTTCAAGCATATAAGATACACCTGATGGAACTCTAAGATTATCCTCTAAGACTAAAAATTCTCCATTTTTATTTTTAATTAAGTCAACACCTGATATATTAGACCAAGCTTTGTGCTTAGGTGAAAAACCTTCACATTGTTTTAAATAATATGGAGATTTAAAAACCAATTCCTCAGGAATTAATTTTTCCTTAAAGATTTTTTTTTCATTATACACATCATCTATAAAAAAATTAAGCGCCTTTACTCTTTGTAATAATCCCTTTGAAACTTTATTCCATTCTTTTTTTTCTATTATTCTTGGGATGATGTCTAAAGGCCATTTTTTTTCATCTTGTCTTTTGTCAGCAGAATAAACTTTAAAATTAATACCTCTCGCGTTAATAGTGCTTTGACAGTTTTTCTCAATTTCATTTAATTTTTTTATTCCATACTTTTCCAAGATACCTGATATGGTTTTTGCTTGTTTTCTGAGCTTATTATCTAAGTTAAAATACTCATCATAAGACTTGCTAGAGTTATATTTTTTCCATATATCAACCATAAGTTAAAATTATTGATTATTTAGGTAATAAATCAAATGCAAGAAATAGATATCTGGCATGTGTAATTTGGATTATCTAAAATAAGTTAAATATTTTAAAAATTAAAATGACTTATTGTGTAGGTATAAAAACAAATGAAGGAGTAGTTTTGGCATCTGACTCAAGAACTAATGCTGGTCTAGATAATGTCAATATATATTCAAAAATGTTAACTTATGACGTAGGAGATAGAACGGTAATTGTCGTAACATCCGGAAATTTGGCTACCTCTCAAGCAGTTTTTAAATCATTAGAAAAGGATATTAAAAAAAAAGATGGCTCATTAAGTTTAAATACTTGTAAAGATTTTGAACAGATTGCATCATATGTTGGAAAACTCAATGTTAAACACTCATCCCCTGATGGAGTAAATACGGATAGTCTAGTATTGGGATCTACTTTTATTATTGGAGGACAGATAAGAGGACAAGAACTAGAACTGTACATGGTTTATCCTCAAGGTAACTATATTAGACCTGCTGATAGTAAGCCTTACTTAGTAATAGGTGAAGTTAAGTACGGCAAACCAATTTTAGATAGAGTAATAACTCCAGATGTTTCTATTGGAGATGCATCAAGGTGTGCATTAATTTCTATGGACTCAACTCTTAAAAGTGATCTTACAGTTGGGCCACCTATTGATATTGCTGTTTATAAAAAAGATGAAAAAAAAATTTCTTATTTAAAATGTCTGAATACTAGTGATGATGATTACGCAAAAGTTTGTAACCAATGGTCAGATAAAGTTTTACAAGTTTTTGACACATTTCCAAAATTTGATTGGGAAAAATAAGTAAATTTATAATTTAATTTCCAATATAATGTAGATTAATTTTTCTTTGATGTTTTTCGATTCTATGTTCGAATAAAAAAAGTCCTTGCCAAGTACCTAATACCAAATTAGAATTTTTAATAGATAAACAAAGATGTGTTGAAGTTAATATTGTTTTCAAATGCGCCGGCATATCATCTTTACCCTCCGTTTGATGAATATAGCTGTTGTCCATTGGCACTAGTCTATCAAAAAAATTTAGTATATCTTTTTGTACATCAGCGTCTGCATTTTCTTGAACAATAATTGATGCACTAGTATGTAAAATGTTAATATTTAATATTCCTTTGTTGAAATTTTCACTCTTTATCCATTGTTTAACATTTGAGGTAAAATTATATAGATTTCTACCTTTTGTCTTGATTTCCAGTTGGTGAAATTTTTGTATCATGATTATTTAATATCACCAATATAAGTTCCGAGAGAAAGTGCGGTTTCAACTAAAGGGTCGTTTCTTTTAACATTTCTATAAGTTTTTATACCTTTGTCTATAGCAACATCTATTACTTTTCTATTATGCCATGCAACCATTCGATTAAAATTTTTTTTAGCTAATAAGTCAACTGCATAGACACCGAACGCACTTGCTAATATTCTGTCATTTGCAGTTGGTGGAGCTCCTCTTTGCACATGTCCTAAAGTAGTTACTCTGCACTCAATATCAGTTTTTTTCATTATTTCAGAAGCGATGTATTCTCCTATCCCACCCAATCTTTTTTCATCATTAATATATTTTTGCATTACTTTTAATCCATTTTCTTTTTTTACTGCTTCAGCAACAATTATTAAAGAGTGTTGAATTTTATTCTCTTTCATCTCGTTAAGTTTATTAATAATTCCTTTTATTGAATATTTTATTTCAGGTATTAGAATTATATCAGCTCCACCTGCTATGCCTGCATTTAAAGCAATGTGGCCGGCGTCTCTTCCCATTACTTCTAATATCATTGACCTTCTATGACTTACCGCAGTTGATTGTAAATTATCTAGAGCTTGAGTCGCAACATCAATTGCTGTATGAAAACCAATAGAATTTTCTGTAGCCCCCACGTCATTATCAATAGTTTTTGGAATTGCTACGATATTCATTTTTCCTTTCGCTGCTAACTTTTTTAATATTCTCATACTTCCATCTCCACCAATAATTATTAAACCATTAAGATCTAATGATTTGTAACCCTCGATTATAAGTTTTGATGTGTCTACGATTTTTCCTTTTTTTTGTAATTTAAAAGGATTGTCTTTGTTATTGGATCCTAAAAAAGTTCCTCCTTGCCTTAATAAATAGCCTCTAAAAATATTTCTAGTTAACTTCTGTACATCTGGTGGTCTTTTGGCAAGTCCAATAGTTCCATCTCTAATACCGTATACATCCATATTATATTTAGTCTTAGCCCTAAAAAAAATTGATCTAATTGCTGCGTTCAGTCCCCCACAATCGCCTCCACTTGTCAAAATCCCGATTTTTTTTATTTTACTCATTATGAAATTTATTTTTTAAGGAATCATGATAATATAACATATCTTATTAAAATAATGGAAAAAAAAGCAAAAATTATAGCAACTATAGGTCCAGCAATCTCATCCTCTAGTCAAATTAAAAAATTAATTGAACTTGGAGTAGATGCATTTAGAATAAATTTCAGTCATGAGACAAAAGAATTAAGAAAAATAGTTAATAGCATAAGAAACTTAGAAAAAAAAACAAAAAAAAAAATTTCTTTAATTGCAGACCTGCAGGGTATAAAATTTCGGATAGGTAAGATTAAAAATAACCTTGCATTTGTAAAAAAAAACCAAAAATTCATTTTTGATCTTGGTAAAAAAGAAGGTAATTCTTCAAGGGTAAACTTACCTTATCCTTTAATAATTAAGAAAATTAAAAAAAATAATATTATTTTAATAGATGATGGAAAATTTGCTTTTAAAGTTGTCAAAAAATCTATAAATTCGATTACAACAAAATGTTTAAGTCAAAATTGTAAGTTGAAAAGCAACAAAAGCTTTCATGTGTCTAAAATTTCTCTACCTTTTAATAGGTTAACCTCAAAAGACAAAAAAGATATTAAAGTAGCAAAAACATTGGGGTGTAATTGGATAGCGTTATCATACCTGCAAAATTCAAAATTAATTTATCAAACAAGAAAATTAATTACAAAAGATATGGGTATAATTTCCAAAATTGAGAATAGAGAAGCTTTAAATAACATTAATGAAATTATCAAAGCCACTGACGCTGTAATGATTGCAAGAGGTGATTTAGCTTTGGATGTAGGTCATAGTGAAGTTCCCAAAATCCAACTAGCTTTAATTAAAAAATGTAATAATTTTTCGAAATCAGTTATCGTGGCAACGCAGATGATGGAAAGTATGATAGAAAATTTTACACCAACTAGAGCTGAAATTAACGATGTCGCTACTGCAATTTTCCAAGGGGCAGATACTGTGATGTTATCTGCAGAAACTGCTGTAGGTAAGTATCCAATACAATCTGTTAAGACTATGTTCAAAACTATTATTTCAACAGAAAAATATAAAAGAGATCACATTGAAGATTTTAAAAATTCTATTGAAACAAAAAAAGATCCTATTAAATCCATAGTCCTATCTGTAAAAGATTTGGCATATAATCCGTCAGTAAAAGCTATAATAGCATTTTCAAATTCTGGTAAAACCGCCAAATTGGTTTCGGCTGTTAGACCTAGCGTAAAAATAATAACGATTTCTCCAAATATAAATATAAGTAGACAAATGTCATTATTATGGGGTGTTCAATCTATAAAAAGTAAAGATGCTAGAGGATGGAATGACATGATGAATATATCTAGACAAATAATTAAAAAAGATAAATCTATTAAAAAGAATGATTTTGTAATTATTACTGCGGGTTTGCCTTTTGGCAATGCGGCTATGACTAATATGATAAGACTCTATAAAGTTGATACATAATGGAGGAAAAATATACTATTGATGAAATTTTAAATGCGGTAAATGAAATAAATGAAGTTAAGATCAATACCCAAATAAAAACAAAAAAAAGTGTCGATAATAGTGATATCCCTAAAAATACTCTTAAGTTAATTGAACAAGCAGAAAAGTCAAAAGACTAAATCAAACCCGCTATTTGAATTGAAGTATCACACATTCTGTTAGAGAATCCCCATTCATTATCATACCAAGAAAGGACTCTACTAAATTTTCCTTTGACCACCTGAGTTTGAGTTATATCAAAAATTGAGCTATGTGGGTTATGGTTAAAGTCTTTTGAAACTAAAGGTTTTTGATTTACATCTAAAATTCCTTTTAGCTCATCTTTAGCTGCTTTTATCATTGCATCGTTAATCATGTTTGGTGTTACATCTTTTTCTGTAACTAAAGTTAAGTCTATTAATGAAACGTTAGGAGTAGGAACTCTAATTGCAGTTCCATCTAGTTTTCCTTTTAAGCTTGGTAAAACCAAACTCATAGCTTTTGCAGCACCTGTTGAAGTTGGGATCATTGCTCCCTCCGTAGACCTAGCTCTTCTCAAATCTTTATGCAGAGTGTCTAGAAGTTTTTGATCTCCTGTGTAACTGTGAATTGTTGTCATATAACCGTAATTTATCCCAAAATTTTTTTCTAAAACCATTGCGACTGGAGCTAAACAATTTGTAGTACAAGAACCATTTGAAATTATATTATGGTCTTTTTTTAATTCTTTGCTATTAACGCCTTGAACGATAGTAAAATCAACTTCTTTTCCAGGCGCTGATATAATAACTTTTTTTGCTCCGCCCTTAAGGTGTTTTTCTGAAGTTTTTTTGTCAAGAAAAATCCCGGTGCATTCTAAAACTACATCTACTCCAGTTTTTCCCCACGGAATATTTTCTGGGTCTCTCTCGGAAAAAACTTTTATATTTTGATTTGAAATTTTAAATCCATCTTTTGATGTAATAATTTCATCTTTAATGATACCATGTGTGCTATCATATTTAATTAAGTGAGCATTGGTTTCGATTGATCCTAAATCGTTAATTGCAACGACTTGTATCTTATCTTTATAATTTTCAAGTATAGCCCTTAATATAAGTCGACCTATTCTTCCAAAACCATTTATTCCTACTTTAACCATAATTTTTATACGTATCTAAATACAACAATAAAATATCCAACGCAAATAATTGATGCTATCCACAAAAGGCTGCCTACTAAACCCAGCCAAGCTAAATGAATAAAAGCGCTACCTAATAAAGATACAAATAGTCTATCACCTCTAGTTGTATCTAAACCTAAAATACCTTTTCTAGGAGAACCTCCAGGTACTTTTTTTTCCCAAATAAGCATTACTGTTATACATAGAGCTATAAAAATGAAAAAAGCTGCTGTTGGCCATGTCCAAGCCATCCACGAGAACAAATCAAAATCAAAAAAACCTTTCTCTTTTGCTTTACCAACTTCACCCCAAGTGGCTGCGTACAATTTTGTAAACATTAAACCCTTCCCATCGCAAATCCTTTAGCTATATAATTTTTTACAAAGTAAATTACAATTGCTCCCGGTATTATTGTTAAAGTTCCTGCTGCAGCTAATAAACCTAGCTCATAACCTGAAGTGCTAGCAGTTCTAGTCATTGTAGCTGCTATTGGCTTGGCTTCTGTGGCAGTTAGTGTTTTAGCTAGTAAAAGCTCAACCCAAGAAAACATAAAACAGAAAAACATAGTTATTCCTATTCCTGCTGCAATTGTAGGAACAAATATTTTGAAGAAAAATCTACCAAACGAATACCCATCTACGTATGCTGTTTCGTCTAATTCTTTTGGAACTGCAGACATAAAACCTTCTAATATCCAAACTGCTAAAGGAATGTTAAATAAACAATGCGATAGCGCAACAGCTATATGAGTATCAAATAAATTTACAGATGAATAAAATTGGAAAAACGGTAAAGCAAAAACTGCTGGGGGAGCCATTCTATTTGTTAATAACCAAAAGAACAGATGCTTATCACCTAAAAATTTATATCTAGAAAATGCATACGCCGCTGGTAAAGCTGCTGCAACAGAAATAATGGTATTAAATACAGTATAGGCAATAGAATTTACGTAACCCATGTACCAAGTACTATCTGTAAAGATTTTTACATAATTTTCTGTTGTAAATTTTTGAGGCCATAATGAATAAGTATTAATAATTTCTGTTGTAGTTTTAAAAGACATATTGATCAGCCAATAAATTGGAAGCATTAAAAAAATTATATATAATGTAGGTACTAACCACTTATATTTTTTCATGACTGGGCCTCATTTTTCATCATTAAATTATAAAATACCCAACAAACTAAAAGAACTATAAAGAAATAAATCAAAGACATTGCTGCTGCTGGTCCTAAATCAAATTGTCCTAATGCCATTTTTACTAAGTCAATGGATAAGAATGCAGTAGTATTGCCTGGACCACCTCCTGTTAAAACGAATGGCTCTGTATAAATCATAAAACTATCCATAAATCTAAGTAGAATAGCTAAAGTTAAAACTTTTTTCATTTTTGGTAATTCAATATATCTAAAAGTAGCCCACCTACTTGCGCCATCTATCTCAGCTGCTTGATAGTATGCTGGTTGAATTGAATTAAGACCTGCATAAGATAGAAGCACTACTAATGATGTCCAATGCCAAACGTCCATTAAAATAGTTGTAAACCATGCATCACCAGGTTGTTGAGTAAAATTATAATCAAAACCAACTGAGTTTAATGTATGGCCCAAAAAACCAATATCTGGGAGCGCAAAGATATTCCACATAGCTCCAACAACATTCCAAGGTATAAGAAGCGGCATAGACATTAAAATTAAACAAACTGGTACTCCCCAACCTTTTTTTGGCATAGTCAAAGCAATTGCAATACCTAGAGGTATTTGAATTAGAAGTATTATAAAAGTAAAAGCAAATTGTCTTCCTAACGCAGCATGGAATCTCTCAGATAATAGAATTTGTTTAAACCATCTTGTCCCTTCCCAAGCAAATACGTTGTTTCCAAATGTTTCTTGAAATGAGTAATTTACCACAGTCATCAAAGGAATAGCTGCATTAAAAGCTACAAGAATAAATACAGGAATTACAAAATACCAAGCTTTTTGATTAATAGTTTTGTTCATCATTCTATAATCCAGTTATCTCCATAAACGTAAGTATATTTTTGATTGAAAGTAATATGAGCACTTCCATTTGGTATTTCAGTTGATGCATTAGATAATATTTTAATATTTCCCTCATTAGTTTCTGTATCAATAATTTTGTGCCTTCCTGTATTACTTACTCTTTTAATCCTTACAGGTATTCCTTCCTTAGAAAAATTAATAAACTCTGGTCTTATACCTATTTGAGTTTTGCTAAAATTTGAATTTTTAATTTTTTTGTGACTTGATATTTTTTGACCACTAAAACTAATTTCTCCATTTTTAATTTTACATGGAAGTATATTCATTCCAGGCGAACCAATAAAATGTCCGACAAAAGTATGTTTGGGTTTCTCAAATAATTCAACGGGTGTTCCAGTTTGAACGATTTGACCCTCATGCATGACCACAACTTGATCAGCAAAAGTTAAGGCTTCTGTTTGATCGTGTGTCACATAAATCATAGTACGATTAATTTTTTGATGTAATTCTTTTAATTTAGATCTTAAAACCCATTTTAAATGTGGGTCTATTACAGTCAATGGTTCATCAAACATAATTACATTTACATCTGATCTGACAAGTCCTCTGCCTAATGAGATTTTTTGTTTACCATCAGCTGTTAACCCAGATGCTCTGTTATTTAGTGTAGATGTTAACTCAAGCATCTCAGCAATCTCTTTAACTTTTAAAGCAACTTCTGAGTCTGAAAGACCTCTATTTTTTAATGGAAAAGCTAAGTTTTCATACACAGTCATGGTGTCATAGATAACCGGGAACTGAAATATTTGAGCAATATCTCTTTCAACAGGGTTAAGTAATGTCATATCTTTGTTATCAAATAAAACACTGCCCTTTGTTGGTTTTAACAATCCTGAAACAATATTTAATAAAGTGGTCTTTCCACAACCAGATGGTCCTAAAAGAGCATAAGCTCCACCGTCTTTCCAATCTATGTTAACATCTCTTAATGCCCAATCAGAATTACTATTCTGCTTTTCTAAATAACTGTGACTCAAATCTTTCAAAGTTATCTTAGCCATTGTTTACCAATCTGTTATCTTGATCAAAATATAAAAACTCATCTGTGTTCATGTATAATTTAGTATCTTCTCCAACATTTTTTTGTTGAATTCCATTAGATAATGAAACCCAGTTTAAATTTCCATTAGTAAAGTGTATTAAGCTTTCTGATCCACTAAGTTCAGAAATTTGAACTTTGCCGTTAATTTCAACAGAATTATTTCCCTCTTTATAAGTGGTAATATTATGAGGCCTAATACCTATTTTATAAGTACCATCTTTAATTCTTTTTGATAATTTCCATTGAACATTATTATCAACAAACTTACAATTTTCTCCACTTTTTGTAATCTCAGCTATATTCATTGGTGGATCACTAAAAACTTTAGCTGAAATTAAATTTTCAGGTTTATTATAAACTTCTAAGGTTTTTCCATATTGAATTACTTTACCTTCTAATAATGTTGCAGTGTTTCCTCCTATCATTAAAGCATCGGAGGGCTCAGTTGTTGCATAAACAACTATACAGTCTCTATCTTCAAATAATTTTGGTAATTCTTCTCTTAATTCTTCTCTAAGCTTAAAGTCTAAATTGGCAAGAGGTTCGTCTAATAAAATTAAATCTGAGTCCTTTACTAAGGCCCTTGCTAAAGCTGTTCTTTGCTGTTGTCCACCTGATAATTCGTCAGGTTTTTTATTTAACATTGCTGAAAGTTTTAAAAGTTCAGCCACCTTTCCTACTCTCTGTTTAATCTCATTATCTTTAACTCCTGTTATTGCTAATGGAGAAGCAATATTTTCATAAACTGTATAATTTGGATAATTAATAAATTGCTGATAAACCATAGAACAATTTCTTTTTTGCACTTTCATACCTGTAACATTTTCACCATTAAACCAAATCTCACCTGAGGTAGGCTTGTCTAAGCCAGCCATTATTTGCATTAAAGTTGTTTTACCAGCTAATGTTGAACCAAGAAGAACGTTTATTGTATTTTTCTCTAATTTTAGACTTGTAGGATGAATATGAGTATCTATTCCAACTTTTTTTTCAACATTTTTTAGTTCTAGACTCATAATTTAAAATTTAGTTTTAAAAAAAGGGGGCAGCTAGTGCCCCCTTTTCAATTTAGATTAACCTTTTACTAATTCCAAGCTTTCGCGTATGGAACAGTTTTTCCTTTAGGTTTCTCGTTACGTTTTGCTTTTGGTGAACCTTTCTTATTTAACCAGAAAGAAGCTTCTCTTGGTTTATTAAGTCTTGGTCCACATCCGCCGTATGCATTGCTACCTTTGTCAGCAGCTTCCATACGAGACATAACTAAGTCCATCTCTTCTGCAAGACGATCCATAGCTTGTTGTGGAGTAAACGCACCTGAGTTTACATCTCCAATTTGTTGCCACCAAATTTGAGCAAGTTTCGGATAATCCGGAACGTTGACACCTGTTGGTGACCAAATATTTCTGTTGTTTGATCTGTAGAACTCAACAAGTCCACCAAGTGCTGGTGCTCTTTCAGTGAAAGATTTGTGGTCTATTGAACTATCTCTAATGATAGTTAAACCGACGTGACTTTTTTTAAGATCTACTGTTTTTGATACAACGAATTGAGCGTACAACCATGCAGCTTTTCTATTTTTAACTGGAGTAGACTTAAATAAAGTCCATGATCCAGCATCTTGATAGCCAAGCTTCATGCCTTCTTCCCAATAAGGTCCTTTTGGTGATGGACCCATTCTCCATAACGGCATACCTTTATCATCAACAACTTTATTATTAGGATTTTTTCCTACTAAAGAAGCTGTGAACGCTGTGTACCAGAATATTTGCTGAGCAACGTTTCCAGAAGATAGTGACGGTAGAGACTGATAGAAGTCCATAGCCGCAGCACCTGGAGGAGCGTAGTTTCTTAACCACTCATCCCATTTTCTGATTGCGTATACAGCAGCAGGACCATTAGCAGCTCCACCTCTTGTTACTGAAGCTCCTACAGGGTTACAAGAACCTTTTTCCATTCTTATTCCCCATTCGTCCACTGGTATTCCATTAGGTTTTCCAACATCACCTGCTCCAGCCATTGATAACCACGCGTCAGTCATTCTCCAACCTAAGTCAGGAGCTCTTTTACCGTAGTCCATGTGACCGTATATTCTAACACCATCGATATTTTTCACGTCTTCTGAGAAATATTTAGCGATGTCTTCATATGCAGACCAATTTAAAGGCACACCTAAATCGTATCCGTATTTAGCTTTAAAACCTTTTTTGATTTCAGGTCTGTCAAACCAATCTTTTCTAAACCAATAAAGGTTTGCAAATTGTTGGTCAGGCATTTGGTATAAATCGCCATCTGGACCTGTAGTAAACTGTTTACCAATGAAATCATCCAAGTCTAAAGTTGGTAAAGTAACGTCTTTACCTTCACCAGCCATCCATTTCGTTAAGTTAACAGCTTGTTGCATTCTAGCGTGAGTACCAATCAAATCTGAGTCATTGATATATGCATCGTAAATACTTACGTTAGTTTGCATTTGTGTTTGTACTGCCATTACTACGTCACCTTCTCCAAGTAACTGGTGATTTACTTTAATTCCAGTTATTTCTTCAAAAGCTTTTGTTAAAACTTTTGATTCATACTCGTGAGTAGGAATAGTTTCTGACAACACTTTTATAGACATTCCTTTGAATGGCTTAGCAGCATCGTGAAACCATTGTAGCTCTTTTTCTCTTTCTTTTTTAGAAAGAGTAGAAAGACTAAACTCACCATCAGACCATTTCTTAATTGCAGCCATATGACCGTCTGCAACAGCATTTGAAATAGTAAGTATAGAAAATGAAACAGCAACAGCTATTATATTTTTCAATGTTTTAAACATTAATTCCCCTCTGTTGTTTGTTATTTTTAATTATTGAAACAAAAT
>CACAAD010000017.1 GCA_902530455.1 uncultured Pelagibacteraceae bacterium
GGTCAAGCAAATCCAGCCCCACCAGTAGGCCCAGCTCTTGGCCAAAGAGGAATAAATATAATGGAATTTTGTAAAGCTTTTAATGAAAAAACAAAAGCTTTTATGGGAAAACCAGTTCCTGTTGTAATTACAGTTTATAAAGATAAAAAATTTGATTTTATTATTAAATCCCCACCTGCTTCACATTTCATAAGAGAAGCAGCGAAGTTAAAGAGTGGATCAAAAGAACCAGGAAGAGTTATTGCTGGCTCAATAACAATGAAACAAGCTGAAACAATAGCTAAAGAAAAAATGAAAGATTTAAATGCGTTTGATTTAAAAGAAGCAACAAAAATAATTTGTGGATCAGCAAGATCAATGGGTATTGAGGTCAAGGAATGAGAAAAAGATCAAAAAGATATAAGCTAATAGAAAAGAAAAAAGTTAACGAAAAACTAACTTTTGATAAGTCTTTAGATTTAGTTAAAGAGACATGTACAACTAAAATGGATGAGTCAATTGATTTATCAATTAAAATTAATACCAAACAATCAAAGGGTGGCGATTTTAATTTAAGAACAGTTGTAAAGTTACCTCACGGAAATGGTAAAAAATTTAGAATCGCAGTTTTATGTGAACAAGATAAAGTGGAAGATGCAAAAAAAATTGGTGCAGATATCGCTGGCTCTCAAGATTTACTAGATAAAATATCAAGTGGCGAATTAAATTTTGATAAATTAATTTGTACACCTGGGATGATGAGCAAAATAGGTAAATTAGGAAAAATTCTTGGGCCTAAAGGACTTATGCCCAATCCTAAACTTGGAACTGTATCTAATGATTTGAAAAAATCTATAATAGATATAAAAACAGGTTTGGTTGAAATTAAAAATGATAAAGATGGCAATTTAGCTCTATCTATAGGAAGAAAAAATTTTTCAAAAGACAAATTACAAGAGAATTACAAATTTTTTATTGATTTTTTAAAAAAAGAAAAACCAGAAAATATTAAAGGTGAATTTATCAAAAATATCTTTTTAACCTCAACAATGGGTATATCCTACAAATTAGGGAGCAAGAATTAGTTATGATGAGCAAAGAAAACAAAAAAACTTACATTGAGGAAATGAAAAAAAATTTTTCTTCAAATAATTCTGTAATGATTGCTCAATATCAAGGGTTAAACGTAAACGAACTTGACGAACTTAGAAAGCAATTAAGAGAAAAAGGGATAATTTTTAAAATTACAAAAAATCGAATTACAAAAATTGCTATTAAAGAAACACCAGTTAAAGATTTGGAAAAATATTTTTCTGGTCCTACAGCGGCTGCACTTTCATCTGATCCTATAACTACTGCTAAAATTTTAACTAAATTTGCTAAATCTCATGAGAAATTAAAAATTATAGCAGGCTTTATGGATGGTAAGGTTTTAGATCAAAAAGAGGTGGCTATTATCGCCACATTACCTTCTTTAGAAGAGGCGAGGGCTAAAATTGTAGGTATTTTGTCGTCACCAGCTCAAAAATTAGTGAGTATTTTGCTTGCACCAGGCTCAAAAATTGCTAATTTAGCGCGCGCAAAGAGTTTAAAAAAATAATTACAAGGATCATTATGTCAGACTTAAATAAAATTATAGAAGATTTATCAAAGCTCACAGTTGTTGAGGCTGCAGAGCTTTCAAAGCAATTAGAGGAGAAATGGGGAGTAACAGCTGCAGCTCCAGTTGCAGCAGCAGCAGCACCTGGTGCAGCACCTGCAGGAGAGGAAAAATCTGAGTTCTCTTTATTTTTAGCAGCTGCAGGCGATAAAAAAATTAACGTAATTAAAGAAGTTAGAGCTATAACTGGCTTAGGATTAAAAGAAGCAAAAGATTTAGTAGAAGGAGCACCCAAAGAAATTAAAGCAGGCGTTCCTAAAAAAGAAGCCGACGAATTTAAGAAAAAACTTGAAGCAGCCGGTGCTAAAGTAGAATTAAAGTAAATTAAAATTTAAGATTGAATTATTACGAATTAAATTTCGTAATAAAAAACTATTTAATGGAATTATCTTTTACTCAAAAGAAAAGTATAAGAAAAAGTTTTGGTAAGCTGAAAGAAGGCTTATCAATACCCAATTTAATCGAAGTTCAAAAAAACTCTTACCAAGAATTTTTATCATCGAAAGCTCTAAATGAGCAAATGGATATCCTTTCTAAAGGTATAGATAAAGTTTTTAAAAGTATATTTCCAATTGATGATAACTCAGATAAATCTACTCTTGAATATATTTCATACAAATTAGAGAGACCAAAATTTGATGTTTTAGAGTGTAAACAAAGAAGTCTCACGTACTCAGCTTCTTTGAAAGCTAATTTAAGACTAGTGGTTTATGATATCGACACTGAAAATAATACAAAACAAATTTTATCTGCAAAGGAACAAGAAGTATTTATAGGAGAACTCCCTTTGATGACTCCGAGTGGCACTTTCGTTGTTAATGGAGTTGAAAGAGTCGTAGTAAATCAAATGCACAGAAGTCCCGGAGTATTTTTTGATCATGATAAAGGAAAAACACACTCAAGCGGTAAATTATTATTTAATTGTAGAATAATACCAGGCAGAGGATCTTGGCTAGATTTTGAATTTGATCCTAAAGACATTTTATATTTTAGAATTGATAGAAAAAAGAAATTACCAATTACTACAATATTATTTGCCTTGGGCTTAACAAAAGAGAAAATTATAAAAAATTTTTATTCGACAAATAAATATAATTACGATGAAAAAAACAATAAATGGGTGACAACTTTTGATATTTATAACTATAAGAGACCGGTCAAACTAACTTTTGATTTAGTTGATGCGAAAAATAATAAAAAAGTTTTATCAAAGGGTGAAAAATTAAATTTTATTATTGCTAAAAAATTAGAAGAGAAAAATTTAAAGGAAATATTTGTCACTAATGATGAATTAATCGGTAAATACACATCAAAAGATTTGGCCGATCAAAATAAAAATATTTTTCTTCCATCAGGATCAGATTTGAATGAAGAATCAATTGACAAAATTAAAAGTGAAAATTTAAAAAATTTGGAATTAGTTAACATAGACCCAATTAATAAAGGGCCTTATTTACTCGAAACCTTAAAAATTGATAAAAATTTAAATAAAACTGATGCTTTAAACGATATTTATAAAGTATTAAGACCAGGCGAAGCACCAACAGTAGAAATTGCTGAGGATGTTTTCAAAAATTTATACTTTAATAAAGATAGATATGACCTATCAGAAGTAGGTAGAGTAAAATTAAATTCAAAACTAAACTTGGAAAGAGATGTAAAAGATAACACTCTAAATTCAACTGATATTATTGCAATTATAAAATTCATGCTCGATCTAAGAGATGGCAAAGGTGAAGTAGATGACATTGATCACTTAGGAAATAGAAGGGTAAGATCAGTTGGTGAACTAGTTGAAAATCAATTTAGAATTGGTCTTCTTAGAATGGAGAGAACAGTCAAAGAAAAAATGTCTACTTTTTTAGAAATAGAGTCAGCAATGCCCCAAGATTTAATAAATGCTAAACCTATTACAACCTCTTTAAAAGATTTTTTCGCTACATCACAACTTTCACAATTTATGGATCAAACAAATCCATTATCTGAAATTACTCACAAAAGAAGAGTTTCTGCATTAGGTCCAGGAGGGCTAACTAGAGAAAGAGCAGGTTTTGAAGTAAGAGATGTTCATCCTACTCACTATGGAAGAATATGCCCAATTGAGACACCAGAAGGACCTAATATTGGTCTTATAAATAGTTTAGCTACATATTGTAGAGTAAACAAATTTGGATACATAGAGAGTCCTTACAAAAAAGTTTCTAAAGGAAAAGTCACGAACGAAATAAAATATTTATCAGCAATTGAAGAAGAAAAATATACTATAGCTCAGGCTAATTCTTCTTTAAGCAAGGACGGATCTTTCGAAGAGGAGCTTGTAGCTTGTAGAAAAAATTTAAATTTTCAGCTATCGAATAAAGACAACATAGATTATATAGATGTATCTCCCAAACAATTAGTATCTGTGGCTGCAGCTTTGATACCATTTCTTGAGAATGATGATGCTAATAGAGCATTAATGGGATCTAATATGATGAGGCAAGCTGTACCTTTACTAAAACCTGAGTCGCCTTTAGTTGGCACAGGAATAGAGTCTGATGTTGCTTTAGACTCGGGTGTAACAATCGTTGCAAAAAGAAGCGGTGTCGTTGATAAAATTGATGGAAAAAGAATTGTTGTTAAAGCAACAGAAGTTAAAGATTTATCACAATCAGCTGTGGATATTTATAATCTCTCGAAATTTAAGAGATCAAATCAAAATACTTGCATAAATCAAAAACCTCTAGTCAAAGTTGGAGATGAGATCAAAAAAGGAGATATTATTGCAGACGGACCAGCTACAAAACTTGGTGAATTAGCATTGGGAAAAAATGTTACAGTAGCCTTTATGCCTTGGCAGGGTTACAATTTTGAAGATTCAATTTTAATATCAGAAAGATGCGTAACAGATGATGTATTTACATCAATACATATTGAAGAATACGAGTCTATGGCTCGTGATACAAAGCTTGGAGCTGAAGAAATAACAAGAGATATTCCTAACGTAAGCGAGGAGAGCCTAAGAAATCTTGATGAATCCGGAATTGTTTATGTTGGAGCAGAGGTAAAACCTAGCGATATTTTAGTTGGAAAAGTTACTCCAAAAAGTGAAACTTCTTCGAGTCCTGAGGAAAAACTTTTAAGATCAATTTTTGGTGAAAAAGCTACTGACGTTAGAGATTCTTCTTTAAAATTACCATCTGGTAGTGCAGGTGTTGTTATTGATGTTAGGGTGTTTAACAGACATGGGATAGAAAAAGATGAAAGATCCATAGCTATTGAAAGATCTGAAATTGAATTAGTTCAAGAAGATAGAAAAGTTGAGGAAGAAATTTTAAATAGAAACATTAAATCACGAGCAATAGATTTACTTAAAAATCAGTCAATTAGTAAAAATTATAAGGAACTTAAAGCTGGTCTTACTTTAAATGATAATGACTTAAATAATTTAGGTCTTAAAGATTTATGGAAAATTTCATTTAAAGACGAAAAAATTAATGAAAATATAATTAAATTAAAGAATCAATATGAAAACGCCTTAGAAGATATAAACTTAAGATTTGATGACAAAGTAAATAAAATCCAGCAAGGAGATGATTTATTACCTACTGTTATGAAAGTTGTAAAAGTGTTTGTTGCTGTTAAAAGAAGATTGATGCCAGGAGATAAAATGGCAGGAAGACATGGTAATAAAGGAGTAGTAAGCAAAATAGTTCCTGTCGAAGATATGCCATACATGGAAAATGGAAAACCAGTTGATATAGTTTTAAATCCTTTAGGTGTACCTAGTAGGATGAATGTCGGTCAGATACTAGAAACTCATCTTGGATGGTCTTGTTCTGAATTAGGGGATCAAATTAAATCATATTTAAAAGATTTTGAAAATGAATTTGAACAATTAAAAAGTAAACTTAAAGATATTTATGGCAAAGAATATTTTGATGAAGTTATTTCAAAGTTATCAAAAAAAGAGATATTTGAATTAGTTCAAAACATATCAAATGGGATACCAATAGGCACACCTGTTTTTGACGGAGCTTCAACTAAAGATATTACCAAAATGTTAGATTTAGCCAAGCTCCCACCTAGTGGACAAACAAATTTATGGGATGGTCGAACAGGCGAGCGATTTGATAGACCGGTTACTGTTGGAACAATTTATATGTTGAAGTTAAATCACCTTGTGGAGGATAAAATACATGCACGATCAACAGGTCCTTACAGTTTGGTTACGCAACAACCATTAGGTGGCAAAGCTCAATTAGGAGGACAAAGATTCGGTGAGATGGAAGTTTGGGCCCTAGAAGCTTATGGAGCATCATACTCACTTCAAGAAATTTTAACAGTCAAATCTGATGATGTTGCAGGAAGAACTAAGGTTTATGAAACTATAGTAAAAGGAAATAACAATTTTGAGTCAGGAGTGCCCGAGTCCTTTAACGTTTTGATTAAAGAAATTAGAGCATTGGGACTAAATATTGAACTGAATTAAATGTATGGAAAAAAATTTAACAAAAAATACAGATAACCGAAATATTTCATCTGAAAATAATTTCGGAAGTATAAAAATTACTTTAGCAAGCCCTGATAAAATTAAATCTTGGTCTTTTGGTGAAATAAAAAAACCTGAAACAATAAACTATAGAACTTTTAGACCAGAAAAAGATGGTCTTTTTTGCTCAAGAATTTTTGGCCCGGTTAAAGATTATGAATGTCTTTGTGGGAAATATAAGAGAATGAAATTTAGAGGAATTATTTGTGAAAAATGTGGTGTAGAAGTTACAAAATCCAATGTAAGACGAGAAAGGATGGGCCACATAGATTTAGCTTGTCCTGTAGCTCATATATGGTTTTTAAAATCTTTACCAAGCAGAATATCTTTAGCTATAGATATGAAGCTCAAAGAGGTTGAAAAAGTTTTATATTTCGAGAGTTTTATAGTAATAGAGCCCGGTCTTACTAAATTAAAAAAAGGGCAATTATTAAATGAAGAAGAGCTTATTAAAGCACAGGATGAGTTTGGTGAAGATGCTTTTAGTGCTGGAATAGGAGCTGAAGCCGTTAGAGAGATCCTTATAAACCTTGACCTAAAATCTGAACAAAAAAAACTTAGAGAGTCTTTAAAAGAGGTTAAGTCTAAAGTTACAGAAGAGAGAACAATAAAAAGATTAAAATTAATAGAGTCTTTTATTAATTCAGGAAATAAACCTGAGTGGATGATTTTAACAACTGTTCCTGTAATTCCACCTGAACTGAGGCCTCTTGTTCCATTAGATGGTGGGAGATTTGCAACATCTGATTTAAATGACTTATATAGACGTGTAATTAATAGAAACAACAGACTAAAAAGGCTTTTAGATCTTAAAGCTCCTGATATTATTGTTAGAAATGAAAAAAGAATGTTACAAGAATCTGTTGATGCTCTTTTTGACAACGGAAGAAGAGGAAGGGTTATAACTGGAACTGGTAAAAGACCTTTAAAATCTCTCGCAGAGATGTTGAAAGGTAAACAAGGAAGATTTAGACAAAACTTATTAGGAAAAAGAGTTGATTACTCTGGAAGATCAGTAATTGTTGTGGGGCCAGAACTTAAACTGCATCAGTGTGGACTACCAAAAAAAATGGCTTTAGAACTCTTCAAGCCTTTTTTGTATGCTAGATTGGATAAACTGGGTTTAGCTACCACTATTAAACAGGCCAAAAGGTTGGTTGAAAAAGAAAAAAGTGAAGTGTGGGATGCTTTAGAACATATCATAAGAGAACATCCAGTTTTATTAAATAGAGCGCCAACTTTACATAGACTGGGAGTACAAGCATTCGAAGCTAAACTAATCGAGGGGAATGCTATAGAACTTCACCCATTAGTTTGCGCTGCTTTTAATGCTGACTTCGATGGCGACCAAATGGCCGTGCACATTCCATTAAGTCTTGAAGCACAATTAGAAGCAAGAGTTCTTATGATGTCAACAAATAATATATTAAGCCCATCAAATGGGAAGCCAATCATTGTGCCCAGCCAAGATATAGTACTTGGCATTTATTATTTATCTCAAGCTTCCAAATCAGAAAAACCAAAGGGAATATTTTCTAATATTGACGAAATTGAACAAGCTTTAGAAAATAAATCAATAAGTCTTCATACTAAAATAATTTCAATATTTGAAACTGTTGATCAAAATAATAAAGTAATGAGGCAAAAATATACCAGCACAGCTGGAAGATTTTTATTGGCAAATTTATTACCAAAAAACCCTAATATAAAGTTTACTTTAGTAAATAAATTATTAACAAAAAAAAATGTTTCTGAAGTAATAGATACTATTTTTAGATTTTGCGGACAAAAAGAAACAGTTATTTTTTGCGATAAAATAAAAACTCTGGGATTTAAACACGCTTTTAAAGCAGGAATTTCATTTGGAAAAGACGATTTGATAATACCTAAAACAAAAGAAAATTTAATTAATGAAACAAAAAAGAAAATAGAGGATTATGAGAAGCAATACTCAGACGGATTAATAACAAGAGGAGAAAAATACAATAAAGTAGTAGATATATGGTCTAAATGTACTGATACAGTAGCCAATGAAATGATGAAAGAAATCTCCTCTGCAGAAAAGGTTTATGAGAATGATAGAATTGAAACTAATTCAGTTTATATGATGGCAGACTCTGGTGCTCGGGGTTCTCAAGCCCAAATGAAGCAGCTAGCTGGAATGAGAGGATTAATTGCGAAACCATCGGGAGAAATAATAGAAACCCCAATTATATCAAACTTTAAAGAGGGTTTATCAGTTTTAGAATATTTTAATTCGACCCATGGTGCAAGAAAAGGATTGGCAGACACAGCTTTAAAAACTGCGAATTCTGGCTATCTAACCAGAAGATTGTGTGACGTGGCACAAGACGTTCAAGTAACAAAAGCAGAATGCGATCCAAAAAAAAGATCCTCAGTAACAATTTCTGAAATTATAGAAGGTGGAAATATTTTAGTAAGCTTATCTGAGAGAATTTTAGGAAGAGTCATTGCCGAAGATATAAAAAATCCTGTCACTGGAGAAGTTATTATTAAAAAAAGTAAATTAATTGACGAGTTTGACTGTGAAAAAATAGACGCAGCTGGTGTAAAATCAGTTAATGTGTACTCTGTTATAACTTGTGCTTCGTCCAAGGGAGTTTGCCAAGTTTGTTATGGCAGAGATTTAGCTAGAGGAAAGTTAGTAAGTATTGGCGAAGCTATAGGTATGATAGCAGCTCAATCAATTGGAGAGCCAGGTACTCAGCTTACAATGAGAACATTTCATGTTGGGGGTACAGCTCAAATTAAAGAAGAGTCTCAAATCGTATCTCAGACAAAAGGAAAACTTAAAATTATAAACAAAAATCTTATTGAAGATTCGAAAAAAAATATGATTGTCATGGGAAGGAACACACAATTAAGTATCGAAGATGAAAACAATAGACAGCTTGCTATTTACAAAGTTAATTATGGATCAAAACTTTACTTTAAAGACGGAGATAATATTGAAAAAGGTAAAAAAATTGCTGAGTGGGATCCATATACATTACCAGT
Source organism: uncultured Pelagibacteraceae bacterium (assembly GCA_902530455.1). GTDB lineage: Bacteria > Pseudomonadota > Alphaproteobacteria > Pelagibacterales > Pelagibacteraceae > Pelagilacustribacter. Next base: position 9,189 of record CACAAD010000017.1, read on the forward strand.
AATTGCTGAAACTTCTGGTATTGTTAATTATATGGATTTAGTGGAAGGAACCTCAATAACTGAAACATTAGATGATGCGACGGGTATATCATCCAAATCTGTGACTGATTGGAAATCGGTAAGCAAAAATTCAGAATTAAAACCTAGACTTACTTTAAGATCTGACAAAGGAGAAATTATAAAAAAAGCAGATGGTAATGAAGCCAGATATTATTTAGTTCCTGACACTATTTTATCAGTTAAAGATGGACAAAAAATATCAGCCGGCGATGTGCTAGCAAGACTTCCAAAAGAAACTTCAAAAACAAAAGATATTACAGGTGGTTTGCCACGTGTGGCAGAACTTTTTGAAGCTAGAAGACCAAAAGATAGTGCTATCATAGCAGAAAATGATGGAGTTATAGAATTTGGTAAAGAAGTAAGAGGAAAACAAAAAATATCTATAGTTTCTACAAAAGGTGAAACATCAAATTATTTAATACCAAAAGGAAAACATGTTAATTTTAATCAAGGTGAAAAAATTAAAAAAGGTGAGTACTTACTTGATGGTAGTCCTGCTCCGCACGATATTTTAAGAATATTGGGAGTTGAAAAACTAACTGAGTATTTTGTAAGTGAAGTTCAAGAGGTTTATAGATTACAAGGTGTTGTTATCAATGATAAACATATAGAAACTATAGTTAGACAAATGCTTAAAAAGGTAGAGGTTAAAGATCCTGGAGACTCCGAATTATTACTTGGAGAAATTATAGACTTTAACAATATCAAAATAATAAATGAAAAATTATCAAATGATAAGAAAAAACCAGTATCATTTGAAAGAGTTTTATTAGGTATCACAAAAGCATCTCTACAAACAAATTCTTTTATATCAGCAGCATCTTTTCAAGAAACTACAAGAGTATTAACAGATGCTTCAATAAAAGGAAAAATTGATAATCTTGAAGGTTTAAAAGAAAACGTTATTGTAGGAAGATTAGTCCCAGCGGGAACAGGATTAACAAAAATGGGATGGGATAAGGAAGCTCAAAAAGAAGATAAGCTCAGATTGGAAGAATTAAAAAAAGAAGAGCAAGAAAACGCCTCTGCGGCCGAATAAATCGTAATTTTAACTCATTATATAGCCAAAAATCGTTGACTTTTCTAACTTCGATGCTAGTTTAGCGCAATTTTGAAAGTTAGAAGTAAGGTCAAATTTAACCTTAAACACTAACAATGATCTAAAAGGCTATCCTTTCTTTTGCTTCAAAATACAAATTATGCCGACTATAAACCAACTAATTAAAAAAGGTAGAATTAAACCTTTGATCAGGAACAAAGTTCCAGCTTTACAAAAACAGCCATTAAAAAGGGGTGTTTGTGTAAAAGTCTATACTACCACTCCAAAAAAACCTAATTCAGCATTAAGAAAAGTTGCAAGAGTAAGACTTTCTAACGGATTTGAAGTAACAGCATATATTCCTGGTGAAGGACATAATTTACAAGAACACTCTGTCGTTATGATAAGAGGAGGAAGGGTAAAAGATTTACCTGGAGTGAGATATCATATTCTTAGAGGAAATCTTGATACCCAAGGTGTAGCTAACAGAAAAAAAAGACGTTCGCTATACGGAACTAAAAAACCTAAATAATATCATGTCAAGAAAAAGAAAAGCTCCAGTAAGAAAGATATATCCTGATCCAAAATATAGATCAGTAATAATTTCAAAATTTATAAATTCAATTATGTATGACGGTAAAAGATCAACAGCAGAAAAAATTTTGTACGATGCATTAGACAAAATTAAACAAAAAGGTAAAGAAGATCCAATTAAAGTATTTAATAGTGCCATCAGTAACGTCAAACCAAATTTAGAAGTAAGATCTAGACGAGTTGGAGGCGCTACTTACCAAGTGCCTGTAGAAGTTAAGGCTAATAGAGGACAGGCATTGGCCTTAAGATGGATAATAGATGCTACAAGAAAAAGGAAAAATAAAACAATGTCAGAAAAATTATACTATGAAATACTCGATGCATCACAGAATAAAGGTTCAGCAATTAAAAAGAGAGAGGACACACATAAAATGGCGGAGTCTAATAAAGCGTTCGCTCACTTCAGGTGGTAAAAAATGTCAAAAAAATATTCATTAGATAAATATCGAAATATAGGAATCATGGCGCACATCGATGCAGGTAAAACTACAACGACCGAAAGAATTTTATATTA
>CACAAD010000018.1 GCA_902530455.1 uncultured Pelagibacteraceae bacterium
TTAAAAAAAGGTTTATTGAATTCATTTGAAGCTTTATATTTTAACTTGATATAATTTTTTAAAACCTCTGTTCGATCAGATAACAATAAAAGAGATCTAAACAAAAGTGTATTGGTTGATAAAAATTCACCGACTTTGTAGAAATACCTTTTATAAATTGGTTCGGTAGAATAATAATTAATTATTTTGGACTTGTCTTTTGAATAGTCTAAAAATAACTCATCATAAATGTCTGAGACATCTAGAAATACTAAGGCATAATCAAATTTATATCCTTGATCGATATAATGTTTTGTCTTTAGATAATAAATTCCTGGTGAATATGAGCCTACTGCACTATTAAGAACCTCAAATCTATCACCCAGTTTATTTTGTATCAATCCACCAATTGTATATTTATAGTCGTAGCCAGATCCCTCTATAAACGAGTCTCCTATAAGCAAAACTCTTTTTTGTTCTTTATTTTCTTTTTCTATTTTCTTTTTTTCAAAATCTCTAAATCCAATAGAATTGGTCACGAGTCTTAATTTAAATTTTTGCCAATTCTCTACAACATCAATGTTTGGCATTAAATCATGGTGATAAATTTCTGATTTAATCCTCCAATAATGATTAACTTTATTTGTGCTTTTCCAAAATTGAGTTTTTTTAAATATAAAATTTGTAAAAAATAGATCTAAAACAAAATAAATGGCAATAATAACAAAAATTATTTTAAACTTTGATTCTCTCATCTAAAAATTATGGCGCGCCCTGAAGGATTCGAACCTACGACCCTCGGTTTAGAAAACCGATGCTCTATCCAACTGAGCTAAGGGCGCTTTAAGAAACTTCTCTAGTATTAGCATTATATGACTGAGTAAATGGAACTTTAACTACTACAGCATCAACTGCTTTACTTGAATATTTCTTTGGTAAATGCACCTTATATTTTTTTCCTAAATTACCTATCGGAAAACCTGTTGAACTTAGATGACCCTCATACGGCACATATCCCATTGCAATATTGGTTCCTTTTTCTGGATGATACCATGGAGATGTAACATATCCAACTGGTTTGCCACCATCACTATTAGATATTAAATAAAAATCATTAGCGTAATCTTCTATAGGCTTTCCACCAAGTTCCAAACCAACTAGCTGTAACTTATATGGTTTTTCTCCATTTCTCAGTTGTGCTTTCATCTTTTCTAAAGCTGCTTTACCCACGTAATCAGTTTGTTTTTCCCAAACTCCTTTTCCTGATAGAGATACTTGATATCCTAAATTACATTGAAAAGGATTTGTTTCTTGATCTAAATCTTGACCCCATGAAAGTATTCCTGCTTGTATTCTTCTATGGTGAGCTGGTGCAATAACCATTAATTTATGTTTTTTGCCAGCCTTTAAAACAGCATTCCACATATCTTCGGCATACAAAGTAGCATTTCTTAAATAAATTTCATAACCAGCTTCTCCGGAAAAACCAGATTGAGATATTACACAGCTCCGGCCACCTATTTTAGCTTCAGCTAAACCGTAAAAAGGCATATTGTCGAAATCTACTTGATCACCTGCAAGATCGTTCATTAATGCTTTTGATTTTGGTCCTTGAATTTGAACTGGACATGCATCGATCTCGTCTATTTCAACATTAAATCTTTTATCTGCGTTAACTCCTTGTAAATAAAGTCCAATGTCAGAATCAGATAAACTAAACCAAAATTCATCCTTTGAAATTCTTAACAAAACAGGATCATTTAGAACACCACCTTTATAATTACATAAAATAACATAACGACCTCTCATAGGTGAAATTTTTGTTGCATCTCTTGTAATTACATAATCTACAAATTTTTCCGCATCTACTCCTTTAACTCTTATTTGTCTTTCAACAGCTACGTTCCACATTGTTACATGATTTTTTATTGCATGATATTCAACCATTGCTCCACCTTTTTCGGGTCTTACATAGCCTCTTGGATGGTAGATTCTATTGTAAACCGTAGCTCTCCAGCAACCTGCTTTCATTGATAAATGCCAATAAGGAGATTTCCTTACTCTAGTTGATATAAGCATTTCAACTTTTGTTGGACCGCTTTGTCTTAAATTGTAAGGGACATGTCTATCTGATTGATCAACAGAAGTCTCATGTCTAACTTTGTCATAATTAACTTTTTCAGTCTTAAGAGATATTAATTTAAACTTCTTTTTCGTTTTAATCTTTTTATTTTTTTTACTTTTCTTCGGCATAATTATTTTCAATTAACCATTTGTTAGTTTCCTTAAGTCCTCCAAAAGTATAAATATGAAAGTGCTGCGTTACTTTCTTTAAATTATTTATTAATTCATTAGGATCTTTAGGCTTCAATAAATCTAATGCTTTAGATGTATTAGATTTAAGAAAATTTATAGAATTTTTTGCCCCAACAATACTCGCAAACTTCAATAAGCTGCTTATTTTTAAAGGACCGGTAATTCCAACATGAACTGGAAGTGATTGTTTAGAAATGAAATTAGCAATGGTTGATGAATCCAAAAGCCATTGTGTAACAATGTAATCGGCGAGAGGAGTTTTTTCTTTCATAGCTTTTTCTAATTCTGAATCGGATATATCAGGGGAACCCTCAGGGTGTCCAGCGATTCCTATCTTCATTCCTTCAAATAATCCAGTCTCAAGTAATTGCAACGAGCAGTGGTATTCACCCACAGGTTCTCTTCCCCCGCCTATTACTAAAACTTGTTTTACGCCAGAATCTTTACACATTTTCGTATAGTCTTTTAATTCTTTCAGATCTTTAATAGATCTAGCCGGGAAATGAGGAATTGGGTTATACCCTGATTTAATTAACTCGTCAGCTTTTTCTGCTACTTCTCTATAATCCGTTCCAGGCAACATGGTTACATAAACATCTTTAAGACCAGGAAGAGTAGAAAGATCTGTTTTAGAAGTTATTTCCAAAGAAAATTTCATATTTATATATAATTAAAAACAAACTAAATGGTCAATAAAAATAGGAGTTTTGATACCAAACTTTTCAGATTTTTCGTGTTGATGAATGTGATGTGAGTGAACGAAAACCGGTATATGTTCACCTTTTTGAGTTTTTAACGTGTATATAAAGTTTGTACCCCTAAATTTTCTGTCAACTACTTCAAGTTTAAGTTTACTCTGGTCATCATGGACAAGGTCCTCAGGCTGCAATAATAACTTTACACTTTTGCCTTTTGGATGGTTTTTAAGAAGCTTTCCTCTTATCTCTCCTAGCTCTTTATGTTGTAAACTATGCACAGCACAATCATTGGTAATAACTTTAACATCAACAAATACCCCCTTATTTAAAAATTTTGCTACCTCTAAAGAGTTAGGTTCGTGGTGAACATTATATGGAACATCATATTGTTTAAGCTCTTGGTTAAGTATTATCCCACATCTGTCGGCAAGTGAAAATGCTTCATATGAATCGTGAGTTACAATTATTGTTGTTAAGTTTATTTTTTTTAATAATTTTTTTACTGAATATTGTATTTCTTCTTTTAAATTTTGATCAATATTAGAAAACGGCTCGTCTAATAATAATAAATCAGGTTTAGACATTAAGGATCTAGCTAAAGATACTCTTTGTGCTTCACCAGCGCTTATTTGATGAGGAAACTTTTCTAAAATAGGTTCGATATGAAGTAATTTTATAATATCTTCTGCTTCATAGGAAAAACCATTACCATTAGATCTTTTTTTACCAAAATTTATATTATCGATGACTTTGTAATTTGGGAATAATGAATTATCTTGAAACGATAAAGCTATATTTCTTTTTTCAGGTTCAATATGAACTTTTTCAGAAGAAATTAATCTATCCTTTAGATAGATCTCACCGCTACTTAATTTTTGTAATCCAGCAATAGTTCTTAAGATAGTTGTTTTGCCCACACCTGAAGGACCTAACAGAGAAACGATTTCTCCTTTTTTTTCTATTTTAAGATTTACGTTATTAACTTTATTTTTTTCACTTGCAACAAAGTTGCCATTTTTTATTTCAAAAAATCGATTTGACATTTTTCGATTATATTAGTTTTTTTGTGAAAGTATATATTTTGAAGAAAATATTATGAGGATAGTTGCCCAGCCAATAAGAAATAAAGAAGGTAATGCTGCGGCTTCTAATAAATCCTGAGATGCATACACATAAGCCTGTGTTGCGAAAGTCTCAAAGTTGAAAGGTCTTAGAATCATTGTGATTGGTAACTCTTTTATTATTTCTAATGATATAAGGACTACAATTAAAATTATATTGTTTTTTAAATATGGAACGTGAATCTTTGAAAAAGTCTTAATTTTAGAATAACCCAGCAAATATGCACTTTCATCAATTGAATTATTTATTTTTTCATAACTTGATTTAATTCCATTAAAAGAAAGAGAAAAGAATCTTATAAAATATGCTAGTACTAATCCAAATATAGAGCCAATAAATATTTTTTTAGTACTTCCAAGGTCGGTATTTTCGTTTATTAAATCACTGAAATTCGAAAATAAAGTTATAAACGCAACAGCCAAAATTACTCCCGGAATAGCATAACCTGATATTGAAAAATTAGTTAAATAATTTAATATTTTGCTCTTTGATATCCTGCTTCCATAATTAATAAAAAGTGAAATAAATACTAGAACTAAACTAGCTAAACCGACTAAATACATTGTATTTAAATTTATCTTTAGAATATTAATATCTTGTATATATTTAGGAAATTTTACTGTCCAATAAATCATTTGAGAAACTGGAAAAATAAAACTTATGAAGAAAACCAAAAAGCAGAAAGAAAAAGCTAATATTGATTTTTTACCGCTTAATTTTATTTTGTTTATCGGCTTAAATCCTCTACCGGGTTGATGATATCTTGCTTCTTTTCTGGAATAAATTTCAACAGATAATAAAACAAATATGAATATCAATAAAATAAATGAAATTTGGTTTGCTGTGTTAAGATCATCGAAAGAAAGCCAAGAGTTATAAATTCCAGTAGTTAGAGTTGAAACACTAAAAATTGATACTGTTCCAAAGTCGGATAAGCATTCCATAGCTACTAAAGCTAGGCCAGCAATAATAGCTGGTCTTGCAGAGGGTAAAATAATTTTAAATAAAGTTTCTCTCTCTGATAAACCCAAATTTTGACCTACTTCTAAATAGTTGTTTGATTGGAAGAAAAATGATGATCTCGTTAATACGTAAACATACGGAAACAAAGAGAAACTGATAGCTATAATTGACCCTAATATACCATCTAATTTTGGTATGAATGGATTATAATTATACTCTCCAAACATACTTGTGAGTATTGAATAAGCTGTTCCATAATTCTCAAAAAAAGCAATTATTGAAAAAGCAAATATATAACCAGGAATTGCAAACGCTAAAATTAGAGCCCAGCTAAAGAAGTTGCAAAATGGAAATTCATAAAATGATATATAATAGGCTGAAATTAAACCTAATAAAAGAGTTATTATCAAAACTGATACTAAAATAAATAATGAATTATTTATATAATCAAAAAGAAATGTGTTTTTTAATATAGTAAAATAATTACTTGTTTCATTAAAAAAACTAAAAAAAACGGTTATAATTGGTAAGGCAACTATTAAAGCAATTAACAGCGAACTAAAAAACCATACGTTATATTTTATCATAAAATTATGTACTTAATCTCTGGCTAAAGCGGCTCGGTTGAATATAAAGCTAGCATTTAAAACCAGAGATATTGACGTCAAACTTTTATTTGTTTTTAAACATTGAAGAAATTATTGTTTTCACTTCTTCAATTTTTAATTCTGTAATTTTCCTGTTGGAAATTTTTTGATCCATTATTTTAGCTTCATTCATGCAAGGCGAACAACCAGTTTTTAATTTATTTAAATTAATTTTTTTGTTTGTTCGCCCCATGAATTAACCAACTATTTCCAGCCTGCTGCTGTCATCACTTCTAATGCATCAGCCTGTCTTTTACCGTAGTTTACAACCTTAGTTTTTAAATCTTGTTTAAAATCTAATCCCATATTAACTACTAGTGGATGAGGTGAAACACCTTCTATCATTGGGTACTCAAAAGTATTGTTAACAATATGCTCTTGCGCTTCTTGACTTAGTAAAAACTCTACAAGCTTAATTGCGTTAGCTTTGTTAGGAGCTCCTTTTACTAAACCAGCACCACTGATATTCATGTGTGTTCCTCTACCGTCTTGATTAGGAAAGAAAGGTTTTACTTTTTTTGCTGCAGCTTGCTGCTCTTCACCTTTTTTACCTGATAACATAAGAGCTAAATAGTATGTATTAGCTACAGCAATATCAGCCTCTCCTGCTGCTACAGCAAGTATCTGTGCTCTGTCATTACCTTTTGGAGATCTAGCCATATTCGAAACCATACCTTTTGACCACTCAGCTACTTTACCTTTTCCATTGTTTTTAATTAATGAGGCAACGAGTGATTGGTTATAAATATTGTTTGAAGCTCTTATAACTAATCTGCCTTTCCATTTAGGATCAGCCAAACTTTCATAAGTTAAACCTCTTAGTTCTGCTCCTGTAACTCTTTCTGGAGCGAAATATACTATTCTTGCTCTTTTAGCTATTCCAACCCATTTAGAAGTTCTAAAATTACCTGGGACTGCTGACTTTATTGCATCACTAGTTAAACCACCTTGTAAATTAGCTGCAAATGCGCCAAGTCTGCCAGCATCAGCTGTTATATATAAGTCTGCTGTGCCACCCTCTGCGATAATTCTTTTCTCTAATGCCCCCGATTTTCCAGAAACAACATTTACTTTTATTCCAGTTTTAGCTGTAAATTTTTCATACAATTGAACATCTGAGTCATAATGTCTTGCACTGAATATATTTACTTCGTTAGCTAAAAGATTTCCAAAAACAAAAAATAATGCTGAAACTGTTAATATTATTTTTCTCATTTTTCCCCCTCTTTAGTTTTGCGAATTGTTCTCAATTATCTGAGAATGATAATAATTATCATTATCAATATTGTCGCACCGTATACGGGAAAAATAATTTAATAAATTATTTTTGGTTTAAAGATTTCTTCTTAAAGAGATAGTAGAAGTCTGACTGAAGATTGTTTTTTGGCTTTATTACGTTAGTTTTAAGCTTGCCATACTTAAGCTCTTTAGCATTTTTAATTCTAGAAGCTAAGATTCTCATAATTCGAATCTATCATAAGTTGAACAAAGCACAACCTAAGATTGTTTCATTTTGGGCCCTTTTTATGTAAATGTTGCATCTAAAAGTCGAGGGAATAAGTGGAAATAGCAAAAAGTATAGCGCCAGTATGTTTGGCTATTATTATGTTCGGTCTTGGACTGGGTTTAACAGTTCAAGATTTTCTAAGGGTAGTAAAAAATCCTAAAGATTTTCTTATAGGCTTTTTATCACAAGTCATTCTTCTTCCTATAGTAGCTATTATATTAATTAGTTTGATTTCGTTACCTATAGAAATTTCTATGGGTGTCATGGTTATTGCAGCTGCACCAGGTGGAGTAACTTCAAATATATTAACTAAGTTTGCTGATGGAGATGTTGCTTTATCAGTTACATTAACTGCCGTTGTAAGCTTACTAAGTATAATTACAGTCCCATTGATTGTGTTTAATTCAGCTAATTATTTAGGTATTGAAATAATTAAAGAAATTTCAATGTTAAATATTGCATTTAAAATGTTTTTTGTAGTAACCGTGCCGGTACTTTTAGGGATGATTGTTAGAAATTTGATGACTGAGTTTATAATATCTAAGACATTATTAGTTCAAAGGTTATCAGTAATATTATTTTTAATTGTTTTTATATCTATTTGGATTGAAGAATGGGACAGAATAGTTAGTTTTATCACAAGAGCAGGTTTAATAACTTTTATTCTAAATCTAACTATGATTTTCTTAGGTTATTATATTGCTAAAATTTTTGCTTCAGGAATTCCTCAGAGAAAATGTATTTCTCTTGAATGTGGTTTACAAAATGGCACTTTAGCTGTGTTTGTAGCAACTCAATTATTTGATGATATTGTCTTTATGATTCCCACAGCAGCTTATGCTTTAATTATGTTTGTGACATCAATAATTTTTGTTCTTTTTGTTAGAAAAATTAATTAAATTATCTAGATTTAATATTATCTTGAGGAATAATTTTTTGAGTTATTCTATCTAAAATTATTGCTAATATTACAATACCAGTTCCTCCTATAACGGCGCCACCAATATCTAATCTACCTAAAGCAACGTACACGGTTAATCCTAATCCTCCTGCTCCAATTAGAGCAGCTATGACTACCATCGAAAGAGCTAACATTAACGTTTGGTTTACACCAGCCATAATAGTCTTCATTGCCAAAGGAATTTCAATTTTTCTTAAAATCAAAAACCTAGTTAATCCTAGACTTGCTCCAGCTTCTTTAAAACCTTTGCCTACTTGTCTAATACCTAAATTAGTTAAACGTACAATTGGTGGTAATGCAAATACTATGGTTGCAATTACTCCAGGTGTTAATCCAACACCAAATAACATTACAACTGGAATTAAATAGACAAAACTTGGAATAGTTTGCATTATATCAAGTATCGGTCTTAAAATTGCTTCAAATAAGTTGCTTCTTGAAGCAAAAATACCTAGTGGAATACCAATAATCATACAAAAAATAACTGCTGTAAAAATCATGGCTAATGTTGTCATTGTTTCTTGCCACAAGTCTACTAGATCGATAAAAATTAAACTGAGCGCTGAGAGAATTGCTAGCTTTATTCCATTTGTTTTAAATGCGAATGCCATGAAAATTAAAACTACTATTGGAAAAGGTATAAAATTAAATAATGTGTCTAAACCGTTTAAAACTGTGTCAATAGGTGCAGATAATTTTTTAAAGAGTGGTCGTTGCATAAACAACCACTCCTTAATATGTTTTTCAATCCATTCTGCTATCGGAATGTATACTTCGTAGTCAGATGGTGAAAGTTTTAAGCTCACTTACCTTAAAACTTATTTTATCCAGCTATCGAACGTGCTCTGATTCGCTTTAATCCATTCAGCAGCATGTTTTTTAATTGCTCTTTCGCTTTTTTCGCCCGCATTCATTTTCATGTTTTGAGCTGCTATATCCGCTAAAGGAATAGATGCTTTTGAAAGCATTTTTTTCACTTTTGGATTAGCTTTTAAGAAATCAGCGTTTGCTGCAGGACGAATGTCATCAGCACCAAAACCCATATTTATCTTAGATTTTGTTGCATTTGAAACTGCTACTTTTTTTGTAGCACTGTAAGGAACTTCTATCCAAACAACATCTTGTCCAAGTTTTAAAGCACCAACAGTCCAATTCGGAGTCCAAGTATAAAATAATACCGGTTTTCCGTTTTTATATTTAGCTACTACATCAGCCATTGAAGCAGAATAGTCAGCTTTTACTGGATTAATAAAATCACCTAAACCAAGTTCTGCAAAGTGTTTTGTGATTTGTTTTTCACATCCCCAACCTGGAGGGCAAGCTACCATGTCTGCTTTACCATCACCGTTTGAGTCAAATTTTGCAGCGTGTTTTTTAATATCCATTACGCTTTTAATACCAAGGCTGTCAGCGGATTTTTTATCAATAAGGTAACCTTGTAAGCCACCCTTTTTCATAACATATCCAACTGTTTTTACTTTACCTTTAGCTTCTTTAAGATAACCATCATGAGTTCCAAACCACCCGTTTACCCATAAGTCTAGATCTCCTGCTGCTGCTGCAACATAAAATACTGAAGGCTTGATTGCTTTAGGTTCAGTCACTTTGTAACCCATTTTTTCCAAAGCTTGTTTGTATATTTCAGCTTGGAAATAACCAGTATCCCAGTTTGCTTTAGCCATTTTTACTTCGTTTGCATTAACTGTGTTTGTAATAAACAAAGCAGCAATTAATGTTACAAAATATTTAAAATGTTTCATGTAATCCCCCTTATTTTTTAAAAAAACTAGCATGTATAAAAGTTAAATGTAACCGTAATACAACTAAAAGGTGAGTCTTATTTCAAAAATGTAAGTAAAATGCGCTTAATTTAGTAAATTTTTAAGATTTAAATTAATTTATCCAGCTATCAAAAGTGCTTTGATTGGCTTTTATCCACTCTTCAGCGTGTTTCTTAATAGCTTTTTCACTTTTTTCACCAGCATTCATTTTAAGATTTTGATCTGCAATATCTGCTAATGGTATGGAGGCTTTTTTTAACATTTTTTCAACTTTTGGATTTGCTTTTAAAAAATCAACATTTGCTGCAGCTCTAATATCATTTACAGCAAAACCCATATTTAATTTAGATTTTGTAGCATTAGGTACTTTTACTTCCTGAGTATCGCTATATGGAGCTTCTATCCAAACAACATCTTTTCCTAATTTTAATGTTCCAACTGACCAGTTTGGCGTCCAAGTATAAAATAAAATTGATTTTCCATTTTTGTATCTTGAAATTGTATCAGCCATAGATGCAGAATAATCCGCTTTTAATGGATTTATAAACTCACCAAGACCGAGCTCTTCAAAGTGCTGGGTAATTATCTTTTCACACCCCCATCCTGGAGGGCAAGCTACCATGTCTGCTTTTCCATCGTCATTGATGTCAAATTCCTTAGCGTGTTTTTTGATATCCATTATTGATTTAATATTAAATTTATCAGCAGTTTTCTTATCAATTAAATAACCTTGTAAACCACCCTTTTCTACAACATATCCTACAGGTTTAACTTTTCCCATTGCTTCTTTCACATATGTATTATGATTTTCAAACCACCCGTTTACCCATAAATCCATGTCGCCAGCCGCAGCTGCAACATAGAAAACTTGAGGCTTCATTACTGTCGGCCCTGATACTTTGTAACCCATTTTTTCTAATGCTTTTTTATATATTTCAGCTTGAAAAAAGCCAGTATCCCAGTCAGCTTTTCCCATTTTTATTTCTTTAGCATTTAATGAGGTTAAAAAAAATAGTGCAGTTATAATTGATATAATAGATTTCATTCTAAAAGATTAAGATAATTTAACAGATATTGAAAATTGAGATTTGTCGCAGTATTAAATTAACTTCTTTTACAGGTTGTACAT
>CACAAD010000019.1 GCA_902530455.1 uncultured Pelagibacteraceae bacterium
AACCAAAGCTCTAGAAATTTCTAATAATCTTCTTTCTCCTCCCGATAAAACCTTAGCTGGCTGATTTCTTCTATTTCTCAATCTATCGTATTTTTCAAATATTCTTTCAGCTTCTTTATAAGCTTCGTCTTGTTTATCTTTAATATATCCTCCCATTAATAAGTTTTCCTCAACTGTCATATCAGGAAACACTGAATTGTCTTGCAAGATGTAAGCTATACCAACTTTACTAAGTTTTTGCGCAGGAGTTAGTTTTGTAATTTCATTTCCATCTAATTCTATCTTTCCATCAAAAATGTTTGTGAAGCCATATATAGAGTGGAGAATTGTTGATTTTCCTGCTCCGTTAGGTCCAATTAAACACAAAGATTGAGCTTTACTTACAGTTAAATCAAATTCGTGGAGAATTTCCATTTTTCCATAGCCTGCATTCAACCCTCTTATCGTTAAATGAACATCTTTGGGAGATAGTTTGTTTAATTCTTCTAATCCTGGTGCTTTTCCTAAAACATCATATTGATTGGCCATTACTGTGCTCCTAAATAAGCATCAACAACTCGCTTATCATTTTTAATTTGATCTGGCGATCCCTCTGCTAACATTTTTCCATGCGCAAGACAGAATATTTTTTGAGCTAGACTCATTATCACTCTCATATTATGCTCAATAACTAACAAAGTAATTCCGTAGTCTTTATTTATTTTAATCAACCTATCTATAATCCCATTTATAAGTGTAGGATTTATTCCAGCTGTAGGCTCATCTAGTAAAAGCATTTTAGGCTCATTCATTAAGGCCATCGCTAATTCTAAAAGTTTTTGCTGTCCAAATGATAGGTCCCCTGCTCTCAAATTTCTTTTCTGATATAGGCCAACAAAGTTTAAAAGACTTTCTGCTTTTTCAGTTAGTTCTGTAGGCACTTTTGCAAAAATAAATCCTGTGTCACTTGCTTTATGACTTATTAGCATATTTTCTACACAATTAAGTTTTGAATAAATTCTTGTTTGTTGAAAAGTTCTTAATAAACCAAGTTTAGCAACTGCTGGAACAGGCATCTCCGATACCTCAGTATTATCAAATACAATTGATCCTTTATCTATTGGATGAGTTCCTACAATTGAATTAAATAGAGTTGTTTTACCAGAACCATTTGGTCCTATTAAACCAACAATCGATCCCTGTTCAACCGAAACAGAGATATCTACGTTGGCTTGCACGCCGCCGAAAGATTTACTTACATTTTTAACATCTAAAATACTCATTTTAGTTCCACCTGTGCTTTACGATCTTTTTCATCAATTACTTCTCCAAATCTTTCTGGGTATTTTTCCCTTAACCAACCCATTAATCCTTCTGGAAAATAAACCACAATCACAACAATTAAAACTCCAAGCGCAACATACTGCCAGCCCAATATAAAAGTCCAAAGTCCTTCTTTTAAAAAATGGAATAAAGTTGCACCAATAATTGGTCCCCATAAAGTTCCTTTACCACCAAGAATTGCCATTAGAACCATGAACACTCCCATTTCTCGTCCATCAAATGCTACATCGGTAGAGTCAATGTATCCTATAAGTCCACCCATAATTCCACCTGCAAGACCACAGAAAAATGCAGAGCACATCCAACCAACAATTTTATATTTCATTGTTTGAATGCCCATTGCCTCTGCTTTATCCTCATTATCTCTTATCGCATTTAAAATTAATCTAAATCTGGATCCGTAAATATATTTAACAAAAACAAATGCTAAAACTAATACTACAAAACTTAAAAAATAGAAAAATTGTCCTCTTGCTTCAGGATCAATTATTTCTGCTGGAAAAGGTGGTGTAGTAAAGCCTTGACCTGCTCCAATAATTTCTATTCCTCCAGCGATTTCGCCGGCTGCAATTCCTAATCCTAGAGTGCAAATCGCAAAGTAGTGACCTCTTAATCCTAAAATAGCATATCCAATTGCACCAGCAACAATGGTAGGAATAATAGCTGCAACTAATAATCCAACACCTATTCCTTGAAAATATTGTGCTGTAGTATGCACAAACGTTTTTTCTCCACCGCTTTCTGTCCATTCTGCTAATGGAAAAAACATTCCAACTTGAACTGATGATGTTAGGTACATACCAAGACCATAAAAAAGAATATTTCCAAAAGAATTGTAACCCATCTCACCACCTTGTAAATTCCAAGTCATCGCTAGAACGATCAAGACGCAAAGATATGTGAGCTGAACTTTAAAAGCAGAGAATAAAAAAGGTGCAGCTAAACCAAGGATTATTAAGCCTGAATATAAGATTAGATCTTTTTGTTTTAGTGCATTCATTTATTTTAAATACTCCCTTTTTTTAGAAAGTTTGAACCTTCTATAAACTAGTATGAATACTAGAAGCATAAATACAGCACCAATTCTAAATTCTGTTCCTAAAATGTAATCTGCAAATTCTTCAAATAGTCCTAAACCCATCCCCGAAACTGCAACTGCTGGTAAATTACCAAGACCTGCAACTATAACTATCATGAAAGACCTAACTGTATAAGGAAGTCCCACATATGGATGAAGGGTAAGAGTGATTGAGATTAAAGCCCCCGCAATCCCACATAATGCTGCATTAATTCCAAAAGTTGCAGCATAAACTTTTTCAGTATCTACGCCCAAGATTTTCGCTGCCCTTGCATTTTGAGCTGTTGCTCTTATAGCTCGTCCAAGTTTAGATTTTCTCATATATATAACTAAACCGATTGCATATAAAACACTTATTACAGCAGAAAATATTTTTGAATTTGGTAAAGTCACTGAATTATCAAATAACATTGTTGTTCCATATCCTGATTGAGCAACTACGACGTCCGCACCAAAAATAAAATTCATTAACTGTTGAAATACGATTGCGATACCAAAAGTTGCTAAAATTGAAATAAATAAATCGCGGTCTACAACTTTATTAATAACTAATTTATAAAGAGCCCATCCAACAAAAAACATTATTATTGGCGAAACAATTACTCCCCAAGCAGGATGAATTCCGGCAAGATACATGGTATATGCAATGTAACCTCCAAGGATTACTAAATCTCCTTGTGCAATATTGATTATATTCATTACTCCCCACTGAAGAGCCATGCCGTACGCTATTAAAGCAAATAAAATTCCCAGAAGAATTCCGTCCAATGATGCTTGGACCATTAGCATTGGGGCTTTAAAAATTAAAAAATCCATAAAAGATTATAACCTTTTAAAAGAAAAGCCCCTGGAAAACCAGGGGCTTGTCAATGCATTAATTAGTTATTAGCCTCGCTCTGACCACTTAGGTATTGGGTGGTAGAATTTGTCTGAAGCCCACTTAGTTGGAGCGACAACTTTATTCTCACACGTATCACCTTTACATCTTACTTGGAACAAAATCATTGGCTTGGCAACGTTCTGGCCGCCAGGTCCAAATTTAATGTTTCCATAGAAAGTTTGCATTTCAGTGTCAACTAGCGCATCTCTAACTTTATCTCTATCAAATGAATTTGCTCTTTCGAACGCATCTTTGAATACTAATAAAGCAGCAGAAGATTCAGCGGATTGGTACGGCGGTGCATAACCAAATTCTTTTTTAAAGTCTTTGTCATACTTTTTACCTGAACCAAAAAACTTATCTTTGTAGCTTAAGTTTTTATGCCACTGAGAAGCACATAGTGCGTATTCTGAATTCTTTCCATGTTGTTTAGAAAGTTTTGCAGCATCGCAATGTGTCATCGCTAACATTGGAACATCAACTTTCATCTCAGAAATTTGTCTGATTGCAGTTAATGCGCCTTTAGTGTGGCCAGATACAACAAGTACATCAGGTTTAGTTGCTTTAACTTTAGCTAATGTAGCAGCCATATCATTTAACTCTTTTGGTAATTTATCATCGATTATAATCTCTGATCCAGTTCTTTTAGCTGCATCTAAGATACCAAGTCTCACGTCTTGTGAGAATGCATCTTGTTCAAATGCTTGTGCTATTCTAACTGGCTTACCACCATTTTTTTCAACAGCAAGATCGATTGCTACTTCAAGGTATTGGTTAGCAGGTGATAACACCGCGAACAAATATTTATATCCTTTTGTAAATAAAGATCTTGATGCACCGTTTGCTTCGACCATAGGAATTTTATATTTCTCGGTTACTGGTGCAATGGCTTTCGTTAAACCTGAACTGTATGGTCCAAGCATGTAATGAACGCCGTCCTGTTTAATTAGTCTTTCAGCTAACTGAGCAGCTCTTTTAGGGTTTGACTCATCATCGTAATATATGATTTCAAACTTGTAACTTTTTCCACCAACTTTTACACCACCCATTTTGTTAATTCTGTCAACGGCCATGTTATAACCGTTTTGAGTGTGTACTCCATTAGAAGAATATTTTCCTGTAAGAGATATTGCAGAACCCAACACAATGTATTCACCGTCTACTTTTGCAAAAGAAGATGTGAAAGATACAAGTGCTAAAGTTATAGCTGAAATAGATGTAATAAATAGTTTTACTATTTTATTCATTATTTCTCCTTCGTTAATTAATTAATTAATGACAAATTAAAACAAGAATTTGAAAAAATGGCAACAGAAAGAATTAATTAATAGTTTTGAGATGCCGCGACATAAACTGCGATAATTATTAATACACACGCAGAGATTGTATTTAAAACTTTGGGGTTATCTTTCAACCAAATTGATACTTTGTTTGCTGCAAACGCGTAAATCATCAAAGTCAAAAAATCTAAAGATACATATGTAATTATCAAGATTAAAAATTGAGCAGTATAGTTTGATGTAAAATCAATAAACGAAGTAAAAATTGTGCCAAAAAATATTATTGATTTAGGACTTAATCCTGCAACAAGAAAGCCATCTCTATAAAAAGAAAAAATAGACTTTAAATTTTTATTTCCAGAACTAATCATTTTTATTTTTGAAGTGTAAGTGTCGTAAGCTAAGTAGATGATATATAAAATTCCAGCCCATTTTAACATGAGTAGAATATCCGGATTATCACTTAAAAAAGTTCCAATAAAAAAAACAACTAGGATACCCTGACAAAAATTTGCAGATATATCTCCAAATGCTGTCCACACAGAATTTTTAATTCCATAATTTAATGTATGAGAAACTATTACAACACGCGGTGGTCCTGGAGTGATAAATAAAAATAAAATTATTTGCAAAAATATTAAAAAATCAGTGGGAAACATTATTTAAATGACTATATATGAATATATGAAGAAAAAAAGTTATATTCCTCAAACTAAAGTTAAAAATCCTGAACCTAAAAAAAAAGGAACTGACTGGGTCATTTGGGCTGCTTGGGCAGACAGAATTACCTTTGAAGAGATAAAAGAGAAAACCGGAAATAGCGAGTCTGATGTAATTAAAATAATGCGAAAAAATTTAAAACCTTCAGCATTTAGACTTTGGAGAAAAAGAATTCATAACACTA
This sequence comes from uncultured Pelagibacteraceae bacterium, assembly GCA_902530455.1. Taxonomy (GTDB): domain Bacteria; phylum Pseudomonadota; class Alphaproteobacteria; order Pelagibacterales; family Pelagibacteraceae; genus Pelagilacustribacter. Next base: position 5,466 of record CACAAD010000019.1, read on the forward strand.
GCATTAAACACAGGAAAAAATTTAAGTTTGAGAGAAAAAAATTAAGAGAAAAAATAAGGATAAGTGATATAAGTTAATTATGAAAAAAGTTACTATGTATACTGGGAATCCATGCTCATTTTGTGAAGCTGCTAAAGCACTTTTAAAAACAAAAAATGTTGAAATTGAAGAATTAGATATTTGGAAAGATCCTGCAAAAGCAAAAGAAATGATACAAAGAACGAACGGCGCTAAAACCATACCTCAAATTTTTATTGGTGACCATTATATTGGTGGTAATGATAAACTTCAGGCTGCAAATAGAAGTGGCGAGTTAGATAAATTACTCACTTAACTTATTTTAAATCTGTTAATAAAGGCATCGAATTACCTGCACCAAGTTTTAATGTTGATAAACCTGCCACTTGATTAGCAATATTTAAACACTCCTTAATACTTTTATTCTTTGACAAAGCGTAGGCCAATCCACCGTTAAAAGCATCGCCTGCACCAGTTGTATCTTCAACTTTTTTAAATGGAAGAGCTTTAATATAGATGTCCTCATTGCCGTCAGAATAAAAAAGTCCCTTTTCTCCTAAAGTAATAATTACCTTTTTAAGTCCTAACGCTAAAAGTTTTTTTGCGCTTTCTTTGGCATCACTTTCATTATTTATTTTTACTCCGGTATAGAATTCTGCCTCTGCTTCATTTGGAGTAAAATAGTCAGCTAAAGTAAAAAATTCCTTATCTAATTTACATGCTGGTGCAGGGTTCAAAATATTTATCAAACCATTTTCTTTAGCTGCTTTTAAACAATGTAACGTCACTTCTATTGGTATTTCTAATTGAGTTAAAAATATTTTTGATTTTTTTATTATATTTATATCTATTTCATCCTTAGTAAAACTCGCTGGGGCACCTCTAACAACAGTAATTGCATTCTGTCCAGTATTACTATCAACATGGATGCCTGCAACTCCTGTTTGATGCTTTTTTGAAATTATGATGTTAGATGTATCTATTTTATTTTGTTTAAGAGAGTCTAAAGCAAGTTTACCGTAATCATCATTTCCAATTTTAGATATAAAGTTCACATTGCATCCCAATCTTGATAAAGCTATTGCTTGATTGCAACCTTTCCCACCCGGGCCAATATTATATTTATCACCAAGGATAGTTTCACCAGTTGTTGGAATTTTATTTGCTGAAAAACTTAGGTCTGCAACAAATATACCTAGAACAGTAACTTCACTCATTAACCAAGCTTAGTTAAAAAAGGAAAAGTTGTCAAAATATAATAGCTTATTACCTGGATTGAATTTGTAAGTATTAAAACACCAGTGATCAATAAAATTACTCCACCGCCTGTTTTAACTTTTGAGTAATGTTTACTAAACCCCTTTTTGGAGTTTAGAAAAATTGTCATATAATATCCAGAAAGTATAAAAGGTATTGCAAGCCCAAGAGAGTAAAAAGATAGTAATATTACTCCGCTGACTATAGTTGTTTCAGTAGCTGACAAAGCTAAAATTGAACCTAATACAGGGCCTATACAAGGCGTCCATCCAAAAGCGAATGCGGAACCAACGACAAAAGGGAAAACGAAATTATCTTTATAATTTCCGGTATCTATTTTCTTATCCTGATTAAGAAAATTAAAATTTAAAATACCTATAAAATTAAGAGAAAATAAAATAATTATAATCCCAGCGGCTATCCTAAGTTCTTTACCAAAAAAGATTAATACATTCCCTAGAAATGATGCGGCCATTCCTAGGCTAATGAAAACAAAAGAAAATCCTAAAGTAAAAATAATTGTTTTGATTAAAACAATCTTTTTATCCTTATCTATTTCATCAAGTTTTTTTCCTGTAATGTAAGATATGTAACCAGGTATTATAGGTAAAACACAAGGAGTTAAGAAGCTTATAAAACCTGCGCCAAAAGCTAAGAATGATTTAATTAACATAAATTAATGATACAATTATCATAATGATTATTAAATACATAAGTTTTTTACTAGGGTTAATATGGTCCTACTCATTTATTAAAACTCAATCAATTTTTAGTAACAAAACCGCGTTATTATTCAAAATATTTATTTCAAAAGTATCTTGGTTTACTTTCATTGCAGCTTGTTATTTTGGTTACAAAAACTTTTCATTTAAGGCAACATTAATGGGTATTGCTATAGCTGTAATCATTGTACATTTGAGTTTTTTCTTCTTATCTAATTATTTTAGCAAAAGAATAGGACAAGAAAATCTTATAAAAATTAAAACTGTGTTTGAGTATGCGTTAATTGCCTTTATTTTGTATTTTGTTTTTTTTTAGTCTGTTGGAATTGTACTTAGCACATTAAATTTTTTGTCTGTAATTACTATTTCTCCTGAATTAGGAACTGCATCAGTAATAGCAGTTATTATACTATAATGGGTTATTAAAACTAAGTTGCCACCATCGCCATCCCAGTTATTAATAAATGTTCGAAGCTGCTTAAGTTGTTTGGGTTCATTTTTTGCAAATGATGACTGGAAGGTTGAGTTTAAAGCAGAAAACTCAAAATAATTTTTAAACGCGTATTTTGCAGTATCCTTACATCTACACCATTGACTACTTAAAACTTTATCTACAGGAATTTTGTTTTTATTAAATAGTTTACCTATAGCTTTCGATTGTTCAATCCCAACCTTATTTAAGTTTCTTTGTGTCTTACAATCATTTATTTTAAATCCCGGAGGATCTCCACCTCCTGGAGCTAGTGCGTGCCTAATTAATATTATTTTATCCCCTTCTTTTGCTTCGGCCCATAAATCCTTAGCAACTAGACTTTGAAAATTTAATAGTTGAGAGAATATTAATAAGTAAAAAATCTTTTTCATTCTTTAGGTTTGAAAACTAAACATGTTCCATTATTACAATATCTTTTACCAGTAGGTTTTGGTCCATCATCAAATAAATGTCCATGGTGTCCTTTACAGTTTTTGCAGTGATATTCAGTTCTTGGATAACCAATTAGATTGTCAGTTTTTGTTTCAAATACATCAGGAAGAGATTTAAAAAATGATGGCCATCCAGTTCCACTGTCAAATTTCATGCCAGAGTCAAATAGTTTTATACCACAACCAGCGCAATGATAAGCGCCTTCTCTTTTTTCATTGTTTAATGGACTCGATCCTGGAGGTTCCGTGCCTTCTTGTTTTAAAATATAATTTTGTTCTGGAGTTAAGTTGGCGTCCCAATCTTTATTTTTCATCTTTAACTTTATCATCGACACCATAAGGTTTAAACGTGCCTTTGTTTCCAACTTTTATTTCTTTAGCAGGTATACCGATCACAGTTGCATTTTCTTTAACATCATTAACCACAACTGCATTAGCAGCAACTCTAGAATTATTTCCAATTTTAACGGGTCCTAAAATTTGAGCGCCTGAACCTATTACAACATCATTTCCAATTGAAGGATGTCTTTTTTCATGTCTTTGCCTTTCGCTGTCGATACTAGGGGATATACCTCCTAAAGTAACCGCATGATAAATTGTTACGTTGTTACCTATTTCTGAAGTTTCTCCTATTACAACTCCCATTCCATGATCTATGAATAAATTTTTTCCAATTTTTGCTCCAGGATGAATTTCTATTCCTGTAAAAAATCTAGTTGTCTGAGAAATAATTCTGGCAATTAAATCAAATCCTGCAACGAAGAAAAAATTTGCTATTTTATGAAAAAATACAGCTTTCACACCTGGGTAAGTGAGAATGATACTCACTAAAGATTTTGCCGCAGGATCTCTAGATTTTATAGATTCTAAATAATCGATCATAGTTATGTATATAATGACTACTTGAAAAATTTAAAGAATTATTTATAAAGTCACAAATTATGAGTAAACCATTTCACTTAGCTATACCAGCAGGTAATTTAGACACTGCAATTGACTTCTATAAAAACGTTCTCGGATGTAAATTAGGTAATGGAGAAAAAGACAAGTGGATTGATGTTGATTTTTGGGGCAATGAACTTACTCTTCACAAAACTGAAACTAAGCTTCCAAGAGAGAGACATGACGTAGATATGGGAAAAGTTCCAGTGCCTCATTTTGGAGTTCATTTAAATACAGAAGTATTCAATAAGATTAAAAAAAATATAGAACAACACGATAAAGTAAATTATCTTGATAATCCTTACACTAGGTTTAAGGGTCAAAAAGAAGAGCAAGAAACATTTTTTATAGAAGACCCTCACGGTAACGTTTTAGAGCTTAAAACGTTAAAGAATAATTAATTATCCAATTTTTTTAAATTTATCAGGTTTGCCATCTCCATTTGTATCAATGCCCGATGCATCAGGTTTTCCATCAAAATTTGAGTCAACGTACCAAATATCTATCGTGCCATTTTCACCTTTATCAATAGCGATAATATCTGGTTTGCCATCTCCATTGGTGTCTTTTCCTATCATGTCAGGTTTTCCGTTATGATCTGAGTCTTTTAAAACTAAATCAATTTTTCCATCACCATTTTTATCTATGTAAAAGGTATCTGGCTTACCGTCATTATTTGTGTCAATTTTCTTTGCAACTTTTTTGCTTACTTTTGGTTTAATTTTTTCTGGCTCTTTTTTTAAAGAAGTTGATGAAAGATTATTAATAAATTTAAGAACTTCTAAAGAAGTTACCGCAAAGTTAAGGTTCTCTCCTTTAGACTTAAAAGAGTTTACTCCAATTAACTTTCCATCATTATTTAATAAAGGCCCCCCAGAATTTCCTGTGCTTATTGGTGTCTGGGTCTGAATTATATTTGCAGTATGTTTTGTATCTTTATATCTCCATTTAAAATTTTCTCTTACTTGGCTCACATAACCTTTTGAATAAGTCCATGAAAAATTATTTGGATGTCCAATTGCATGAACATCGGACCCGACTTCAGGAAGAGAGTTACCCAATGGTATCTCGTTAACTCTATCTGGTAACACTCCATTAATTTTTAAAAGTGCTAAATCTTTTGTTGCATCATATCCAATTACTGTAGCAGGATACACATCGCTTTTACTTGGCTCTTGGCCTTGAAATTTTATTACAACCCCAACATTATTAGCTCCTTGAATAACGTGCCAATTAGTTATTACAGCTCCAAGTTTTTTATTTATTATTGATCCAGAGCCGTGAGCTTTTAATTTAGTATTAACAACTAATACAACGCTATCTGAAAAACTTTTATAAATATTTGTAGAAATTAATCCTCTAGTTTTAGGTGATTTATTTTTTGTTTTATTTAAAATTTCAAGAGCTCCAATTGGCATAGAATCTTTATCTAAATCAATTATATTTTCATCAACTTCAATATCTCCAATTTTTGACCCTCCTCTAGTAAGGTTTTTTGAGAAATCTTCTTTAAATAATGAAATTTCTTTTTTATCTGCGTATGATAAACTTTGAAAAAAAAGGCCGAAAATAAAAATGACACTTATTAAAAAATTTGTTTTAGTATTTTTCATAGGCTT
>CACAAD010000020.1 GCA_902530455.1 uncultured Pelagibacteraceae bacterium
TATACTGCTACCTAAATCCTCTAATTCTTTTTTTAATTTATTAGCCAGATTTTTCGATTTATTATAATGAATTGTGATATAAATACCGTAACCTGCTAAACTTTTTGCAATAGCAGCACCAATTCTCGTTGCACCACCTGTAATAATTATCTTTTTGGCTTCCATTTTTTTATTGCTTTTCTAGGCTTAGTGCCCGGCATTCCCATTGTTGATCTACCTTTAGGGTATACTTTATTTTTTAATTTGTACTGGTTTATTTTTGGATTTAAAGATATCTCTAACTCACTTGCTTCCAATTTTCTTATTTCATCACGGATTTTGGCAGCTTCTTCAAATTCCAAATTAGCAGCGGACTCCTTCATTTTTCTATTAAGAGCCTTTAAATGTTTCTTTAGATTTCCACCAACGTTTGAACCTTCGCTTATTTTTACATAGTCTTTCTCATAAACTGACTCTAAAATATCACTTATTTCTTTTTTAACTGACTCTGCTGTAATTTTATTTTTTTTATTATATTGTAATTGCTTATTTCTTCTTCTATCAGTTTCTTTGATAGCCTTACCTATGCTTTTTGTAACTTTGTCTGCGTATAAAATTACCTTTCCATCTACATTTCTAGCTGCTCTTCCTATTGTTTGAATTAGAGATGTTTCTGATCTTAAAAATCCCTCTTTATCTGCATCAAGTATTGCGACCAATGCACATTCAGGAATATCCAATCCTTCTCTTAATAAATTTATTCCAACTAAGATATCGAATACACCCATTCTCAAATCTCTTATAATTTCTATTCTTTCCAGTGTATCGATGTCAGAATGCATATATCGTACCTTTAATCCATTTTCATGAAGATACTCCGTCAAATCTTCAGCCATTTTTTTTGTTAACGTTGTAGCTAAAATTCTGAAACCTTTTTTTACGATCTCTTTTGCTTCGTGCATTAAATCGTCCACCTGAGTTTTTGCTGGCCTTATTTCAACGGGTGGATCTATCAAACCTGTAGGACGGATAATTTGATCTATAAATTCATTCTTTGTTTGTTTCAATTCCCATGGTCCAGGAGTTGCAGATACGAATATTGTTTGAGTTCTCATTAAATCCCATTCTTCAAACTTCAAAGGTCTATTATCCATACATGATGGAAGTCTAAAACCATATTCAGCTAATGTACTTTTTCTGGTTCTGTCACCTTTGTACATTCCATTAAGCTGTGGCACAGTTACGTGACTCTCATCAACAAAAATAATTGTATTATCAGGAAAGTACTCAAATAATGTTGGTGGAGGTTCTCCAGGTTTTCTTCCAGACAAAAATCGTGAATAATTTTCAATTCCAGCACAAGTACCTGTTGCCTCAATCATTTCTAAATCAAATTTTGTTCTCTCTCTTAATCTCTGAGCCTCTAATAATTTGTTATTGTCTTGATGTTTTTTTAAAGTGACCTCTAGTTCTTTTTTTATCTCTTGTATAGCCTGATCGATTGTTGGTTTAGGAGTAATATAATGACTGTTAGCATAAATTTTAATAATTGAAAAATCATTAGTCTTATCTCCAGTTAAAGGATCAAACTCTTCAATTTTTTCTAATTTATTTAAATTTAAACTTAATCTCCAAGCCCTGTCTTCCAAATGTGATGGAAATATTTCTAAATTTTCTCCTCTTACTCTAAATGTACCTCTAAAAAAATTTTGGTCATTTCTTTTATATTGTAAGTTAATAAATGCTCTAATTAATTGATCTCTGTCATAATCATAGTTTTTTTTTAAGGTTATAGTCATTTTTGAATAAGCCTCTACAGATCCAAGACCATAGATACACGAAACACTTGCAACAATTATTACATCATCTCTTTCCAATAGTGACCTAGTTGCTGAATGCCTCATCCTATCTATTTGTTCGTTAATAGATGCCTCTTTTTCTATGTAAGTGTCAGATCTTGGAACATAAGCTTCTGGAGTGTAATAGTCATAATAAGACACAAAATATTCAACAGCATTATCAGGAAAAAAATTTTTAAACTCCCCATAAAGCTGTGCGGCCAACGTTTTGTTTGGAGCAAGAACCAAAGCTGGTCTGTTAGATGCTTCAATGACTTTTGCCATCGTGAAAGTTTTTCCAGAGCCTGTAACACCAAGTAAGACTTGTTCGTTTTTTTGGCCTCTAAGATTAGTAATCAGTTTTTTGATAGCTTGAGGCTGGTCTCCAGCAGGTTGAAAATTACTTTTAATTTTAAATTTAATACCACCCTCTAATTTTTTATTTATAGAGTTGTTAGTATTTTCTAAATCTAATATTTTTTCTTGATACGTATTTTGCATTCTGTGATATTAATAATTAAAAAAACATTATAAAATTCAATGAGCATAATTTCCAACAATTTAAAACGTATAAAACCGTCGCCTACCATAGCAGTTACTACAAAAGCCAGGGAAATGCGGGCAAGCGGGAAGGATGTTATAGGGTTAGGTGCTGGAGAGCCAGATTTTGATACCCCGAATAATGTTAAAGAGGCCGCTATAGAAGCTATCAAAAAAGGTGATACCAAGTACACAGCAGTTGATGGAACTCCAAATTTAAAAAAAGCAATTGTTGAGAAGTTTAAAAGAGAGAATAATTTAAATTATACAATTGACCAAATTACAGTCGGAACTGGGGGCAAACAAGTTATATACAACACCTTCATGGCAACATTAAATAAAGGAGACGAAGTAATTATACCTGCACCTTTTTGGGTTTCTTACCCTGATATGGTTTTGTTAGCTGGTGGCACTCCCAGGATTATAAAGTGTGAGGAAAAAGATGGCTTTAAACTTTCAGCAAAAAAATTAGAAAAAGCAATATCTAAAAAAACAAAATGGCTTATTTTAAACTCTCCATCTAATCCGACTGGAGCAGGATATACAAAAAAAGAAATAGAAGATTTATCAAAAGTATTACTTAAACATAAAAAAATTTTTATATTAAGTGACGACATATATGAACATATTAGATACGAAGGCTTTAATTTTTTTACGATTGCTCAAATTTCGAAACTAAAAGAGAGAACTTTGACTATGAATGGAGTAAGCAAGTCTTACGCCATGACAGGTTGGAGAATTGGATATGCGGCAGGCCCTAAAGAAATAATTAATGCAATTAGAAAGATACAATCTCAATCTACTTCAAATCCTTCATCTATTAGCCAGGCAGCAGCAGTTGAGGCATTAAATGGGCAACAAAATTTTATTAAAGAAAGAGCAGAAGCCTTTAAAGAGAGAAGAGATTTTGTTGTAAGTAGTTTAAATAATATAAAAGGGATTAATTGTTTAACTCCAAACGGAGCTTTTTATGTTTTTCCAAGCTGCAAAGGGCTCTTAAATAAAAAAACTAAACTTAAAACTGACACTGAATTTGTTCAAAAATTATTAGAAAAATCTATGGTTGCTGTAGTTCAAGGATCAGCCTTTGGATTAAATGGTTATTTTAGAATATCATATGCAACCTCTATGGAAAATTTAAAAAAGGCCATAACAAGAATTAAAGATTTTTGTGATAGCTTAAATTATTAATTTTGTCTCAAAATTCTTTTAGCCGCATCTGTTTTTTTTACCCACGAATTTGGAATAGATCTCACTCCTTTTAATGCCGCATAATATGCTCCAATAAAGTTTACTCTGGAACAGTTACATCCTCCTGCTTTAATTGATTTTAAAACAGCACTTTTATAACTAGAGGAGGTTAAAATAGAATGAATAGAGCTCTCAAAAGTCCCAGGGTAACTACAAGCCATTCCAAGTTTTTTTACCACTTGCGGATGAGGTTTCTTTTTTAATCGTTTTATTTTATTTATATTCTTAACGATGTTTTTAAAATAAGATTTATTTTTGTATTTTAAAGTAAATTCTTTTATAGGATTTTTTGAACCTTTAAGAGCTAAATCTATTAAATGAAATTTAGCCAAAGCATACCTTATACTAATTTTTGAAACCGTGACTAATGAAATAATTTTTTTAAGATTTTTAAAACTATAACCATATAAAAAGTAAGGTAGTGCTGCACAGAAACCATCTGACTCATTTACTTTTCTTCCTCCTGTTAATTTTTTCCCCTTTTTTATATTTTGAACTGTCTCGATTACATTTTGATGTATCCAAGGACCTTTAATTATTCCACGCCAGTCTTTAACTTTTCTATACTTTGCTCTTAAACTATAATTTTTCCAATATATGCTTCCAGGACCAAAATTTTTAATTATATTTTTTTTAAATCTACCTTCAATATTTGTATGTCCCTCAATTAATGTTTTAAACATGACTTGACCAATATCATTATAACCAGAAACTTTACCAGTTTTAATATTATAGAAAGGACTTTTATTTATTTTTAAAAAGGTAAAATCTTTTTTTCCTCTAATATAATTCAGTAATTTTTTTTGATTATATACCCAGTGCAAAGGTCTTGCAGCTGCATCTGCAACAGTAGAGCCTAAAAATACATGTAAATTGTTTCTCACTTTATTTATTAGACAAATGTTTTTCAGCTTCCAGTGCAGCCATACAACCCATGCCAGCAGCAGTGACTGCTTGTCTAAAAATTTTATCTTTTACATCTCCAGCAGCAAATACTCCTGGTATATTTGTAATAGTTGAGTCTGGTTTAGTAATCAAATAACCTTCTTTATCCATTTTTAATTGATCTTTAAATAAAGTTGTAGCTGGGTCGTGGCCTATTGCTATAAATAAACCATCAACTTTAAGCTCAGATGTTTTATTAGTTTTGACATTTTTTAATTTTATCCCACTAACTCCTTTGGGCTCATTTGTTCCCATAACTTCTTCAATAACACTATCCCAAATAATTTGAATTTTTTTGTTAGCTTTAAGCTTTTCTTGTAATAATTTTTCTGCTCTTAACTCATTTCTTCTATGTATCAAGTGAACTTTAGAGGCAAATTTAGTCAAAAACATTGCTTCCTCTACTGCAGCGTTTCCACCACCAACAACTGCAACCTCTTTTTCTTTAAAGAAAAAACCATCACATGTTGCACAAGCAGATACTCCAAATCCCCTAAATTTTTGTTCGGAATCTAAATTTAACCATCTTGCTTGAGCGCCTGTGGAAATAATAATGCTATCCGCAGTATAAATTTGACCACTGTCGCCATAAGCTGAAAAAGGTTTTTTTGAAAGATCAACTTTTTTAATATGATCTTGAATCATCTCGGTGCCCACAGCTTTCGCTTGACCTTTCATTTCTTCCATCAACCATGGCCCTTGAATTACTTTTGCAAAACCCGGAAAATTCTCAACATCTGTTGTTGTTGTAAGTTGTCCACCCGGCTCAGACCCAAAAACCAATATTGGTTTAAGAAGGGCCCTGGCAGCATATATTGCTGCAGTATAACCTGCCGGTCCTGATCCAAGAATCAACACTTTTGTATGTTTAGATGATTTATTATTCATTTTAATGAAGGTATATAGTAACAAATGTCAAAATTAAAAGCACTCCTTTTAACGCAAGGTATGCACGGTATGGTCAGTCAGGTTGAAGGCTTAGCAAAAGCTTTGAATTTAAACTATAAACATCAAGAAATTAAACTTAAAAAGTTTTGGAATTTTATACCACCATTTCTTACACCTATATCTATGAGCATTCTAGAGACTCAATTTATATTCGATTCGAAAGTTATTATTTCTTGTGGGAGAAAAAGTGTAATCCCCTCTTTAGCTTTAAAAAAAAAATATAAAGAAAAAATCTTTACTATTCATATTCAAGATCCAAAAGTTTCATTAGACAAATTTGATTTAATCATTTGTCCTGAACACGATAATACAATAGGCAATAATGTTATCAAAACAACCGGAGCAATTCATTATCTTTCTGAAAAAGAAATTTCAAAAGAAAATAATTATTTAAAGATTGATAAAGAAAACAAAAAAATAATTGCTTTCATTATTGGCGGTCCAAATAAATATTACACTTATTCAGAAAAAGAGATTGATTTTTTATTTAATAAAATGAAATCTATTTTTACAAGGGATAAATACAAATTAGTTGTAATACCTTCTTATAGAACTCCATCAGATATTATTAAAAAAGCTTTTAATTCTTTTGGTCACGATCACATGGTTGTAAAAGATGTAGATAAAAAAGCTTATTTGTCTGCGCTTTCAATCTCAGATTATATTGTTGTAACTTGCGACTCCACCTCTATGATTTCTGAAGCCGCAATCACTGGAAAACCAATTTATGTGGCACAAATGAAACCAAGTAAGAATAACTTAAGATTTCAAAAATTTTTCTCCCAATTTAAACAATTAAATATAATAAAAGATTTGACAGATAAAATTGATTTATGGTCATATAGCAAACTTGACGAAGTAAACAGAATATCGCCTTTAATTAACGAAAAGATAAAAAAAAATGGAATTATTTAAGTCATTAGAAAACAGAACTAAATCATTCAAAGATCCTTTTAAACACTTTGAAATTAATCAACCATTAACCAAAGAAGCTATTGAGGAAATTAGTAAAGCAGACATTGTCGACCCTAAAAAAGAAAACTTAAACTACGATGGTACTAGAGCACTTGATGGTGGAGATGGTGCTTTTCGTTCAGGTATTAAAGATGGAGGAAAGGCAAAAAAAAATAAGATGTTATGTGACAAAAGAAAATGCAAATCAATTTCCACACCTTAAAAATTTTATAGAGGAGCTGAGATCCCCTAAAGTTTACGATAAAATTGGAAGCTTGATAGGAAAAGATTTAAGCAATTCTTTCGTCAGACTTGAAGTTATTTGTGATAGAGAGGGTTTTTGGCTTAAACCTCATTGTGATATTAAAGAAAAATTAATGTCTTCCATAGTTTTTATTAATCTTCATAACGAATCTGAAAACTTAGGAACAGATTTCTACGATACAAAATTAACCAAAGTAAAAACTGTTCCGTATAAACATAATTATGGATATTTTTTTACTAGTGGACCAAATTCTTGGCATGGGATGGAAAAAAAAAGAGATAAAAAAGGAACGTAGATGTATTCAAATCAACTACGTTACTTTTGAGACTGACTGGAAAGTAAAATAAAATTTTATATATCTTGCAGAGAATTAACTTTAATCTCTTTATTTTTGAGAGACCTAATACCCTCAATACAAACTTTTGCTGTCGACATATTTGTGCAATAAGGAACCTTATTCGCTAAAGTTGCTCTTCTTAATGCTAAAGCATCATTAAGTTGTTTTTCACTATTACCTCCACCAGTATTAATTACTAAAGCAATTTTTTTTGCATTTAAGATATCGACAATATGAGGTGAGCCTTGATTGACTTTATTTATTTTTTTACATTTAATTCCATGCTTATTAATAAATTTTGCTGTTCCTCCAGTACCGCAAAGTTTGAAGTTGAGCTTTTTTAATTGTTTTGCCAAATCTACACCTTCGTGTTTATGACTATTTTTAAGTGATATAAATGCTAAACCTTTTGTAGGAAGCGAGTTAGAAGCTGCCATTTGACTTTTGGCAAAAGCCATACCAAAATTTTCATCGAAACCCATTACTTCACCGGTAGATTTCATCTCTGGACCAAGTATAAGATCACTATTTGGAAATTTATTAAATGGGAACACTGCCTCTTTTACCGCAAACATTTTTTTTGTTTTACTTATTAAATTAAATTTAGATAATTTTTCACCCGCCATTATCCTAGATGCAATTTTAGCTAATGGAAGATTTTTTGCTTTTGATACAAATGGGACAGTTCTGCTAGCCCTGGGGTTAACTTCTATAACATAAATTTCATCGTTCTTAATTGCAAACTGAACATTCATAAAACCCTTTACCTTAAGTGCAAGGGCCAACTTTTTAGTTTGACTTTCAATCTCTTTAATTAAAAAAGGTTTAATGGAAACTGGAGGCAAACTGCAAGCCGAGTCACCTGAATGAATTCCTGCTTCTTCAATATGTTGCATGATCCCTGCAACAAATACTTGCTTACCGTCTGATAGCGCATCAACATCTACTTCCATCGCATTATCTATAAATTTGTCAATTAAAATTGGATTTTTTTCTGCCGCCTTAAATGCCTCCTGTACAAAAGTCTTAAGTTGTTTTTTTTCATGTACAATTTCCATTGCTCTTCCACCTAAAACATAGGAGGGTCTAACCATCAGAGGTAATCCAATTTTTTCAGCTATTTTTAATGCCTGTGAGAATGTTTTTGCAATTCCACTTTTAGCTTGTTTTAACTTTAATTTATTCAGAAGATTTCTAAATCTATCTCTATCTTCAGCTAAATCGATTGAAGTATATTGAGTCCCTAATATTGGAAATTTGTTTTCATGTAAAAACTTGGCCAACTTAATAGGCGTCTGTCCACCAAATTGGGTTATGATACCTACTAAACTTCCTTTAACTCTTTCTCTTTTAATAATATTAAAAACAAATTCCTCTATTAATGGCTCAAAATACAATCTGTCACTCGTATCGTAATCTGTTGAAACAGTTTCAGGATTACAATTAACCATTATCGTTTCATATCCAGCTTTTTTCAAAGCAAAACTAGCTTGACAACAACAGTAATCGAATTCAATACCTTGGCCAATTCTATTAGGCCCGCCACCGAGAATAATAATTTTTTTTCTACTAGATGGATCTGATTCACACTCA
>CACAAD010000021.1 GCA_902530455.1 uncultured Pelagibacteraceae bacterium
GAAGTACAAACAGGTATTGATATTGTTAAAGAACAACTTTGGATAGCTTTTACAGGTAATACAGCGTTAAAACAAAATGATATTAATCCGAGAGGGCATTCAATAGAATGTAGAATAAATGCGGAAGATCCGTCAAAAGATTTCCAGCCAAGTCCAGGTATTATTTCTGTTTGTCATCAACCCTCGGGTTTCAGGACAAGAGTAGATGGATCAATTTTTCAAGGCTGTAAAATTACACCTTATTATGACAGTCTTATAGCAAAAGTTATATGCAAAGGGAGAAATAGAACAGAAGCCATACAAAGAACATTGCGTTCGCTTGATGAATTTGTATTAGAAGGTATTACCACAACAATTGAATTACACAAAAAAGTACTTAAACACAAAAAATTTATAGACTCAACATTTGATACTAACTGGTTGGGAAAAGAAAAGTTTTTTTAAGCATTATCACAACTAACTAACCAAATGTCATATATAGCGTGATCTATTGGAGTTAATGATGGATTTGATGAAAAAGTCCATCCATTAAAAATAAAAATCTTCTCATTTTGATTTTCTGAAATATCTTTAACTTGAAGATAAGCTACTGACTCATTTTTTTTTTTTGAATTATTTGAAATTCCACATTTTAGTGCTTTGATTTCTAACAAACCAAATTTTACTGTTTCTCCCAATTTTATCTTTATTGGAAATGTTTTAGCAGTAATTTTATCTAAACCAACTAAGTTTACAAATTTAATATTATCTTTATTTTTGTCTTCAACATTTCTTTTCTTAATTGAAGTATTTGACTCTGGAATACTATCTTTTTCATTTTCTAAATTTTCATAACTTGGCTCTAATTTTTCTAAGTTTATAATGGGGGCTGACAGAATTTTATCTTCGGCTTTAAGATTCAAAAATGAAACCAATGTAAAAAAATATAATATTAATTTAATCTTTCCAAGTTTCATAATCTTTAAATTTTATTTTTTTAGATATTTTATTTGGTTTATAGGCTTTGCTCGACCCAGACAAATTTTGATTATGGCTTTTTTGCCAGCTATATTTTTTTTGGGAGCCGGAAGGTATTTCATTTATCGTATGGTGTATCCATAGAAACCAGTCAGATGTAATTTTTGTTGCCTCTATATCGCTCTTGTAAATGACCCATCTTTCATCTTTTTTATTTTTATAATATTTGTTTCCAAATTCATCTTTGCCAACATATTTTCCTGAAAATAAGGTTTTCAAAAAAGTTCCAAAAGTATTTCTATTCCACCACGTAAAAATTTGTTTCAGTCCCATCATACTAAATCCACACAATTTGTAATTGTATCATTATATTATAGACACTTACTACAATATATATATATGATCAATTATCAGATTCTTCTTAAAATGAAAAAATATTTAGTAGAGACCTATTATACTTGTACATTTAAAACTGTTCATAGTTTAAATGAGCTTAACGAAAAGGCTATGTCTGATATCGACAAAAGAGAAGACGGGGTAGTTGAAGTAATAGAAGTAAAATTAAATAATCGAAAAACAAAAAAAGTTGGAGAAAATAATCCAAAAGAAATAAAAAAAGAGCAAAAAGTTGAGATTATAGATAAGAAAATTCAGAATAAAGTTAATAACTTAGTTCAAAACAAATCTGAAATTCAAAATAAAATACAAACAAAATTAGGTAGCAGGTCTAAAATGCCTGATAGAAGAAAGGGCTATATACAAAAAGCCTCTATAGGTGAACATAAGATATATTTACATACGGGAGAATACGATGACGGTAAAATTGGGGAAATTTTTATAGATACTAATAAAGAAGGTGAATTGGTGAAAGCATTAATGAATAATTTTGCAATTGCAATTTCCTTGGGGTTACAATACGGAGTACCTCTAGATGAATTTGTTGATGCATTTATTGATACAAAATTTGAGCCATCTGGTAAAGTCGAGGGAAATGATAGAATTTTAAGCGCAACATCTATATTGGATTACGTTTTTAGAGAATTAGCAATCTCATATTTAGGTAAAGAGGATTTAGCACACACTCCTTCGATATCAAAAACTCGAGGTAACGACGATTTTAATAATGACGATAAATTTCTTAAAATTTTAAAAAACATCACCTCAAAAGGATTTGTGAGAAGTAACTATGAGGAAAAATTAGTTGATTTGAGCGATATACGTTTAAATTTAAAAACTAAAAATTAATTTTTTTTTATATCTTTTTTAATACTTAATTCTTTTAGTTGCTTATCATCTACATCGGATGGAGCCATCATCATTAAATCCTGCGCATTTTGATTCATTGGAAACAATGTAACCTCTCTTATATTTTTTTTATTAGCTAATAACATTACTATTCTATCAATTCCCGGTGCTATTCCACCATGAGGAGGTGCGCCGTAACTCAATGCATTTATCATACCACTGAATTTCTCATTTACTTCTTTTTTCCCATATCCAGCTATTGAAAAAAGTTTATACATTAATTCTGGTATATGATTTCTTATTGCTCCTGATGAGAGTTCCACACCATTACAAACAATATCATATTGGTATGCTTTAATTTTTAGTGGCTCATTCAAATTTAATTTTTCTATATCACCCTGCGGCATAGAAAAAGGGTTATGACTGAAATTAATTTTTTTAGTCTGTTCATCTATTTCAAACATTGGATAGTCAATAATCCAACAAAAAGAATATTGATTTTCATCTATCAGATTTAATTCTCTCGCAATTTTATCCCTTGAAATTGATAAAATTTTTTCAACTTCATTTTCATTACCACATGCCATAAATAAACTGTCTCCTAATTCCATTTTACATATTTTCATAAGTTCTTTAAGCGAGTCTTCGCTAAAAAATTTACCAATCGGACCTTTTCCTGAAATTTTGACTGTCTTTTCTAAACTAAAATAAGCTAGCCCTGAAGCGCCTTGCTCTTTAGCCCATCTATCTATATTATCAAAAAAACTTCTAGGTTTATCTATTGTATTTCTAGTAACAATACATCTTACTTTTGAACCTTTAGAAACTAATTTTTTAAATATATCAAACTTTACATCATCTCTCAGAAATACCTGAGTAATATCGTTAATTATTAATGGATTTCTTAAGTCAGGTTTGTCTGTTCCATATTTTAGCATGGCCTCAACGTATGGAATTTTAGGAAATTTAGTGTTTGTTATTTTTTTAGTGGAAAATTTTTTAAATAAACTAACCATTAAGGTTTCTATAACTTTAAAAACATCTTCCTGTTCAACAAATGACATCTCTATATCTAATTGATAAAATTCACCCGGACTTCTATCGGCTCTAGCATCTTCGTCTCTGAAACAAGGAGCTATTTGAAAATATTTATCAAATCCTGAGACCATTATTAATTGTTTAAATTGTTGAGGTGCTTGCGGTAAGGCATAAAACTTTCCTGGATTTAATCTGCTAGGCACTAAAAAATCACGAGCACCCTCTGGACTTGATGATGTTAAAATTGGAGTTTGAAACTCTAAAAAACCCAATTTCATCATTTCTGATCTTATAAATGATATTACTTTTGATCTTAAAATAATATTTTTATGAATTGCTTCTCTTCTTAAATCTAAAAATCTATATTTTAATCTTATATCCTCTGGATAATCTTGTTCACCGAAAACAGGCATAGGCAGGTCTTTTGCTTCCGCTAAAACTTTTATAATATCAATGCTTACTTCTATCCTCCCAGTTATTAAATCAGAATTTTCTGTGCCCTTTTCTCTTTTAATTACCTTACCAGTTACGCTTATTACCGACTCAGGTTTTATTTTTTCGAGTGTTTTAAAAAATTTATTATTGTTTTCTATTACACATTGAGTCAGTCCGAAATGATCTCTTAGATCTATAAATAATAAGTTACCATGATCTCTTTTTCTATGCACCCACCCTGATAAAGTAACAATTTTATTATTGTCATTTTCAGTCAATTCCGAACAATTGTGAGTTCTATATTTATTCATTTATTAATACTTTTTTTATTAAATTAATATTTATTGATTTTCCAGTAGATAAAGATATATTATCTATATCCTTCATAAATTGGAATATTTTATCATAAGATCTTTCAATATTTTTAATAATAAACTCCAAGTTTCTACTGCTTAAATCTATTTGTTTATCAGAAAAGGTTTTTGAAATTATTACTCTTATTAACTCATCAGTGGGTAAATCAATTTGAATTTCTAGAAAGCTATTTAGTCTTGATTTAAGGTCAACTAAATCAATTCTAAAATTTTTAAGACTTTTTGAAGAATTTATAATAATGATTTTATTACACTGTCTAACATGATTTATAAAAGAATAAAGTAGTTTTTCATTTATATTTTCATTGTAATTTTCAATAACAATACAATCAAATTTTTCAACTAAGTTGTTTATTTTCTCATCAAATTTTTTTGCGTTTACAGATAGAATTTTTAATTTTTTACTTAATATATTGATCAAATGAGTTTTACCACAACCGCTTGGTCCAAATATATTTATTTGTTTACTTGACCATTTAGGCCAGCTCTCTATTAATTTATAAGCTTCAAAGTTATTTGCTGAAACAAAAAAATCTTTTTCGAAATAGGTTGTTTTGAAAGGAAATTTAAAAATAAGTTGGCTCAATTTATTTTAACCTCGCACTCCATTCGTTGTTTTTAAAGTTAATATCTATTCCATTTTCAATTAATTTTTCTTTTATATTATTTATTTTACCGTAATACTTTATGTTAATATATGCAAATTGGTTGTTAAATTCCTTCACATTAAAATTTTCAATTAGATCGATTTCATTAAGAATATTTTGGAACGAAAATAAGTCTTTTTGTTTATTTAAAGTTAAGTTAATATTTAAAAAAGTAGGTGCACCAATATCTATTATATTTTGTAATTTAACTAATTCTAGGATTTCTTTTTTTAAGAAGTTTAAAATTTTTTCGTATTCATTCTTTTTTTCTGTTTTATTTTCTAATGATAAATTTTTAACTATTTTTTTTGATGAAATAATTCCTTTTATGAAAATTGTTGTTTTATGTTTTTTATGATCAATAATTATAAAAAGACTATCTTTTTCATCATCTTTATCAAAAAAATCTATTAAATTTACTGCTTCTAAATTATTTTGATTATTTTTTATTGTTTCAATTGTTTCTAAATTTTCTAAAGGGAAAATATATTCAATATTCTCATTTTCGTTTTGTTTTTCAGTTATTAACCAATTTTTATAAAAAAAATTTTTGTCATAAATGAAAATTTCATCCTGTTCAATTAGAACTGGTAAAATTCTTATAATTTTACCACTAACATCACTATATCTGATATTATTTTTACTATAAAAATTGTACATCTTATCCCTTTTAAAATATAAGTTAACCAATTCAAAATTTTGTACGTTTTCATTATTATTTTTTACAATTTGATAATGTGAGACTAAATTTTTTATAACTCTTAAACTAGTGCTTTTTGTGTTTGTATAATCTTTTTCTAATAATATTTTATTATTAAGTTTTTCAAATCCCTTTTTAAAAGCTATATTGATCAGTTCTTCTTTATTTTTAAAGGAATCTTTATGAACTTTTATATTATTAACAATAAAAATGCTCTCAGCATATAAATTGTTTCCAGTTTTTAATAAAATGATTAAAATAATGTAAATAATTTTAAAATATTTCATATTTAATTATCATTATTACTAATGAAAAAAAAAATCTATAGTTATAAAAAAAGCGGCGTAAATATTTCTTTGGGAAATAAATTTGTTAAACATATTGGTAAATTAACAAAAAAAAATGTCAAAAAAGCGAATTCTAATATCGGCTCTTTTAGCTCTTTATACGATATTAGCTCTTTAAATATAAAAAAACCTATTATTGTATCATGCACAGATGGTGTGGGTACCAAATTAGAGTTATCAGATAAATACAATCAGTTAAATACGATTGGAATAGATCTTGTGGCTATGTGTGTAAATGATTTAGTGGTTCAAGGAGCAAAACCACTTTTTTTTTTAGATTATATTGCAATTGATAAAGTCAAGCTTTCAAAATTAAAAAAAATTATAAAGGGTATTCTAAAGGGGTGTAAATTATCTAAATGTGAACTCATCGGGGGTGAGACTGCAGAAATGCCAGGTATTTATAAAAAAAACAAATTTGATTTAGCTGGATTTTGTACAGGAATAATTTCAAAAAACAAAGTTTTAAAAAAAAATAATGTTAAAATTGGAGATATAATTCTCGCTATTCCCTCCACAGGAATTCATTCTAATGGTTATTCTTTAGTCAGAGAAATTTTAAAAAAAAATAAATTACCTTTAAAAATAAAGAAAATATTACTAAAACCTACAAAGATTTATGTGGAAGAAATTTTAAGTTTATGTAAAAAAAATCTTATTCACTCAGCTGCAAACATTACTGGTGGAGGTATAATTGAAAATGTGATTAGATCAATTCCTGACAATTTAACTGCAAATATTGATCTTTCAAAAATCAAAGTAAAAAAAATATTTTCTTGGTTGAAATCAAAAAATATTTCAGACAAAGAGATGTTAAGGACGTTTAATTGCGGTGTAGGTTTTTGTATAATTATAAAAAAAAGTAATTATAAAAAGGTAAAAAAGTATTTTACAAATAATTTTATACCTTATGAAATAGGTTATATATCAAAGGATAATGTTAAATTAAAATTACATAATAAATTGAAATGGTAAAATTAAATACTTGTGTTTTTATTTCTGGGAAGGGATCAAACCTGAGAAGGTTAATTTTGAATTCTAATAAATATAACTTTCCAATTAAAATAAAGTTAGTTGTGTGTAATAATAAAAATGCTGAAGGTCTTAAACTCGCTAAAAAATGGTCTATCCCTTGCTTTATATTAAGTAACAAACAAAGTCTTTCTGATAATAGATTATTAATAAAATTGAAGAGCTATAAAATAGATTTAATTTTATTGGCAGGGTATATGAAAATTTTATCTAAAAGATTTATACGTTCATTTGGAAGATCTATAATTAATATTCATCCCTCTCTTTTGCCAAAGTTTAAAGGATTAAATACTTTTGAGAGAATATTAAAAAAAAAGGAGAAAAAGACAGGATGTACTGTGCATTTTGTAAATGAAAAGCTTGATGATGGTAAAATAATTTTAAGAAAATTTTTTTATTTAGATAAAGAGGACAACGTCACCTCTATCAAAAGGAAAACACAAAATTTAGAATATAATGCGTTTTCTGAGGCTATTATAAGAGTGACTAGATAATGAAATTATTTAAAAAAAAATTTTATTTCAATCTTAGCATTTTCAACGGAGTCAGAACCATGAACTGAGTTTTTATCAATTGAAATCCCAAACAAATTTCTTATAGTTCCATCTTTAGCATTTTTAGGGTCCGTAGCACCCATAATTTCCCTGTTCTTTGTTACCGCATTTTCTCCCTCCAAAATCATTACCTCCATCGGTCCAGAAGATAGATAATTACAAAGTTGGTCATAAAACGGCTTAGATTGATGAATTTTATAAAATTCGGCAGCTTCATCTTTTGAAATTTGGAGCTTTTTAGATTTTAAAATTGATAAATTATTTTTTGAAAAAATCGCTTTGATTTTATCTGATAGATTTCTTTCGCACGCATCGGGTTTTATAATTGAAAGAGTCTGCTCTACATTACTCATAATTTTCTTCTACGAGTTGGTTTAATAACCTTACTCCAAAACCAGTAGCACCACTTGAATTTAAAGCACCACCATATTTTGAGAATGCCATACCAGCAATATCCAAATGTGCCCACGGGGTTTTGTTTAAAATAAACCTCTGTAAAAATTGAGCAGCAGTAGTTGATCCGGCTCCGCCAATGTAGTTTATATTTTGCACATCAGCATTTTTAGAATTCATCAATTTATCATAATTTTTATGAAGAGGCATTCTCCATACTTTCTCCTCAACTTTTTCACCAGCTTCGTAAATTTGTTTAGATAGTTTATCATCATTGGAAAACAATCCTGCATATTCAGATCCTAAACAAACTATTATCGCTCCTGTTAAAGTTGCTAAATCAATAATAAATTTAGGTTTAAATTTTTTTTCTGTAAAGGTTAAAGCATCTGC
>CACAAD010000022.1 GCA_902530455.1 uncultured Pelagibacteraceae bacterium
AAATATTTTTTTTCTTTTTGATTTATTGTTTATAATTAATTTTTTTTTTGAACTTGATTTATAAAACTTATTTAGTTTAGAGGATAAATTATATAAAAATTTTATAGCTTTATTCTGGTCCATATAAGTATATAACTTAATTAAAAAACTTTTAAATATGAAAATAAATGAAAAGATAATCCCAATAATTTTAGGCTTATCAGCAGCATTTATCATAGGGGTATTGGCTTTTTTGAGTTTTGAGACTCCTTATGGATATTGGTTAGTATTTTCATTTGGTGCAACAACTTTTAGTGTTTTAGTATTTTATCAAGCCGATATGGCTCAACCCAAAAATGTTTTTTTTGGTCACCTCGTGTCTATAACAGTAGGTATCTTATTTAATGAAATTTTTGGAATGTCGTTTACTACTTTAGGATTAGCAGTTGGATTTGCTTTAGCCCTTATGATGTATTTTAAAGTGGAGCATCCTCCAGCAGCTGCAAATCCTTTGATAGCTCTTTTATCGGACGTATCATTTGAATTTATCTTCTTACCTGTCGCAGCTGGAGCATTGATTATAATTATTTTATCAATTTTAATTAACAAATATGTATTAAAAAGAAATTATCCAACCAAATTTTTCTAATTATAAATAAAAATATAGCTATTTAAAATTAAAGCGTATGTGCTCCACAAAAAATAAGGGATCATTAAATAATAGCTGATCTTGTCTATTTGCAAGTATTCTCTCAGTAGAAATATAATGAAGGCTAATATAATAATTAGATTCATCAAAGCTAAACCTATTTGATGAAATCCGAAAAAAACAACGCTCCATGTACTATTAAAAAAAAGATGAATAAAATAAATCTTAAGAATGTATTTATTTTTTGTGTTGAACCAAATTTTCCATATAGCCACTGACATAAAAATATATAACGTTGTCCAAACAGGTCCGAAAACCCATGCTGGAGGATTAAAAGGTGCTAATGTTAATTGCGAATACCAAGGTTCTTTAAATGCTGAAGTAGTAAAACCACCAATTGCAGAGGCTAAAAAAGTAATGGTTAATATGATAAATAATGATAAATACTTATTATTCATAATTAAAATATAAACTTTATATGTCAGAAAAACAGAAGAAAATTTGGATAACTGGTGCAAGTAGCGGGATAGGAAAATCGGTTGCTGAAAAATTTGCTAATGAGGGTTGGAAAGTTGCAGTATCAGCTAGAAGAAAGGAACTTCTTGAAGAATTAGCCAAAAATCCTAATATAGAATCTTATCCTCTCGATGTTACTTATCGAAATCAAATTAATGAAGTTTTTAAAAATATTTTAAATAATTTTGGTGACTTGGATATATGTTTGTTTTCTAGTGGTACATATGAGCCAAAAGATGAGCAAAGCATAGATCCTGATAAAA
Source organism: uncultured Pelagibacteraceae bacterium (assembly GCA_902530455.1). Classification (GTDB taxonomy): domain Bacteria; phylum Pseudomonadota; class Alphaproteobacteria; order Pelagibacterales; family Pelagibacteraceae; genus Pelagilacustribacter. The sequence goes on from CACAAD010000022.1 coordinate 1,408, forward strand.
TAAAAAATGTGATAAATGTAAATTTTTTAGGCGTAATCGATTGTGTTAAATCTGTTGAGAAATATTTTAAAGATAGAAAATCTGGACATATTTCAATAGTCTCCTCTATTGCGGGTTACAGAGGGTTACCAAACTCAAGTGGATATGGACCGTCTAAAGCTGCCTTAACTAATTTTAGTGAAAGCATTTATTTTGATTTTAAAAAATTTGGAGTAAGAGTTTCAGTTGTTTCACCTGGATTTATAAAAACCCCATTGACTGATAAAAATGAGTTTCCGATGCCATTTTTAAAAACTCCTGAGTATGCAGCAGATAAAATTTTTAATGGTTTAGTGAAAAGTAGTGCTTTTGAAATCCATTTTCCGAAAGGATTAACTTTGACCTTAAAATTTTTAAGGATTTTACCATATAGGCTATATTTATTTTTAGTAGACAAATTGGTTAAACGCTAAAATTGGGACAATTAGTCTTAAACTACGAAATTTATGTTTAGTATAATATTCAAATGAAAAGATTAACTTTTAAAAACTTACTTGTAGGCGGATTTTATTTTTTTTTGATAAAGGGGCTAATCTGGCTTTTAATAATCGGTGCCGCCGCTTTCGGAATTGGTAATATTTTTTAATATGTATATTGCAATGAATAGATTTAAAATTGTTCTTGGCAAGGAAAAAGCTTTTGAAGATGTTTGGAAAAATAGAGAAACGCATCTGGAAGAAGTCCCAGGATTTAAAAAATTTAATTTAGTTAAAGGCGATAAAAATGAAGATTATACTTTATATGCATCACATAGTGTTTGGAATTCAAAAGAAGATTTTATAAATTGGACAAAATCAGAAGCTTTTAGACTGGCTCATAAAGATGCTGGTAAACATCAGGATTTATATCTTGGTCACCCTTATTTTGAAGGTTTTGAAAAGATACTTTAAAAATGGATAATGAAAACTTAAATAAAGAATTTAAAGTTTTGAATTTAACAATTGAGAAGTTTTCGCTTACTTATGGTTTTTTTTTAATTTTGTGGGGGGTTGTGATAAGTTTTATTAGCGGTAGCTCTTCAGCCACTTCTTATATTCCATCTTTTCTCGGTTTACCTTTAATTATCTTTTCTTATTTAACCATAAAATTTCCATCAAAAAAAAAATTATTTATGCATATTGTTGTAATATTTGGTCTCGTTATTTTCTTGGGTGGATTAGATGTAATTAGATCTTTAATAGGTGGATATGCGTTTGAAAATTTTTGGGCAGATATATCTAAAACAATGATGTTGCTAACAGGCCTTTATTTTTTAGTTCAGTGTGTGAGATCGTTTGTCTTCGCAAGAAAAAATAGGGAATAAATATATTAAGTTTCTATAAGTTTGATTCTACAAATTCCCAATTGATTAATTTATCAAAGAAATTTTCTAGATAAATCGGTCTTTTGTTTTTATAGTCTAGATAATAAGAATGTTCCCATACATCACATCCTAGAATAGGTTTCATGTTATGAATTACGGGATTTTCGGCATTAGGTGATTTAGTTACTATTAGCTTATCTTCTTTTAAAGATAACCAACACCATCCAGATCCAAACTGAGTAACTCCAGCATTAATGAATTCCGATCTAAATTTTTCAAAACTTCCAAAATCTTGTTTAATCTTATTTTCAAGTTTAGATGGAAGTTTTCCACCACCATTTGGCTTCATACATTTCCAAAACAAATTATGGTTCCAATGTTGACTAGCATTATTGAATATACCTACCTTATTCTCTGAAGATGACTTTTTAATAATTTCCTCTAAAGATAATTTTTCATATTCTGAACCTTTTATAAAATTATTCAAATTGGAAATATAGGTTTGATGATGTTTGCCGTGATGTAAATCTAAAGTTTGTTCTGACATAATCGGGGAAAGACCTGAGTTAGGATAATCTAATTTTGGTAATTCAAACATTTTAATCTTTCACAAACATTACAGTTAATTCTGCTACTTTAATTCCAAACTTAGTCATTGTCGCTCTGTTTATTGCCACACGCTCATCTTGCATAAAAATCCAATCATCAAAAGTAATTTTAATATTTTTACCTTTTACAGGTACAAGTAAAACATATTCAAATTTAAAGGCAGGGCCATATGAATAGCCTTTTGCAGTTCCAACTACATCTGAAGCAGTTCCCTCATAATTATGTTCGTCTATTTTATTAATTGTCCATTGTCGGGTTTGTCTTTCTCCGTCGTTCCAATTAAATACCTCATCTAAAATTAATTTCGAACCGTCCCACTTTCCGTTTAAATCTGCTTTGAATTGCCTTGTAACCTTTCCAGATCTGTTTTGTAATACTCCCCAGGCTTTAACATTGCCTGATAAATAATTTTCTATGACTAATCTAGGTTTTTGATCTTTAAAATCAGTTGGTTTCATTTTATTTGCGCATCCTGTTATTAGTATTAGTAAAAAAAATCCTATAAATTTTTTCATGAGGAATATTTATTCGACATAGAGAATTGAATCAAGTTAATGTTTCTAGACTTAAAGCCACCCTCGCAATAAGATAGATAAAATTCCCACATAAGTTTAAAATAATCGTCAAAGCCAAGTGGATTTATTTTGTCCCAGACACCTAAGAAATTTTTTCTCCAAGTAGATAAAGTTCTAGCATAGTCATCGGAATAAGTATTTATTTTCTCAATTTTTAGATTATTTTTTTTTATAAGTTTTTCCATAAAGTTTATTGAGGGTAAAAAACCGCCAGGAAAAATATATTTTTGAATGAAATCTTCATTTGCTCGATATCTCTCAAATAATTCATCTTTTATAACAATACCTTGAATTGCAGCAGTGCCATTATTTTTTAAAACTTTTTTTATAGTTTGAAAATATTTATCCATGTAGTTTTCACCTACAGCCTCTATCATTTCTATTGAAGCAACATGATCATATTTATCCTTTAAGTCTCTATAATCTAAAAATTTAACGTTTACTTTATTATTCAAGCCAGACTCAAATATTCTTTTTTTTGTAAAATCATACTGATTTTTTGAAATCGTTATACAATCAATACTTACATCATATTTCTTTGCTAAAAATTCAGCAAAACCACCCCAGCCACATCCAATTTCTAAAATCTTATTTCCTGCTTTGATATTTAGTAAATTAATAAGTTCTTGAAATTTATTTTTTTGTGCTTTTTCTAGATCATCTTTTTCGTCTTTATAAATCGCACTTGAGTAAGTAAGAGTCTTATCTAACCATAATGAAAAAAAATTGTTACCTAAGTCGTAATGCTTTGAAATATATTTGATACTTTTAGATTTAGTATTGGACGCAAATACTTTTTTTAAAAAATTTTTTATTTTTTGCAATTTTAAACTTCCTGAAAAAGAGTAAATAATATTAATATTTCTTGCAGTGAGTTCGATTAAATCAGTTAGATTTGAAGTGTAAAAATCTTTTTTGACATGTGCTTCACCTAAAGCAGAGCTTCCACCTAGTATAACATTTAAATAAAAACTTGGGTTATTAATTTTGATATTTGTAGATAGTTTACTTTCTAAATCTCCAAAATGAAAAACTTTACCATCATAATTAATTAATTTTAAATTTCCTTGTGAAATATTTTTTAACTTATTTAAAACAAATTTTTCAGAAATTTTAGTTAGGCTCATTAATTTTCCTCAAAACTCAAATTATTTTTTAATTTAATTTCTCTTTTTCGATATATTGCT
>CACAAD010000023.1 GCA_902530455.1 uncultured Pelagibacteraceae bacterium
AAATTCGATAAAAATTCCTAAAATTTCAAAAGTTAAAGAAACTAAGGAAACCACAGTACTTAAAAAATTTATAAACTCTAATTTTAAAAACCATCCTGGAGATCTTGATAAATTTTGGTTTCCAACGACTAGAAAAGATGCAAACAAATGGCTGGATGAATTTTTAAAAGATAGAATAAAATTATTTGGTGATTACGAGGATGCAGTAACTGATAAATCAAATACTGTATTTCATAGTGCTCTAAGTCCATTAATTAATTTAGGATTAATAACTCCAAATGAGATCATAGAGAAATTAAAAAAAATTGAGAATAAAGTTCCAATAAATTCTCTAGAAGGTTACATAAGGCAAATTATTGGCTGGAGAGAATTCATGAGAGGAATTTATCAAAATTTTGACCAAAGATTAGAGAAAACAAATTTTTTTAATCATAAAAGAAAAATGAAAAATACTTGGTATGATGGAACTACTGGTTTAGATCCTCTTGATCACGCAATTAATAATGCAAAAAATTTTGGATGGTCACATCATATAGAAAGGTTAATGATATTAGCGAACATCATGAATCTATGTGAAATTCATCCTAAACAAGTTTATAAATGGTTTATGGAAATGTTTGTAGACTCATCTGACTGGGTAATGTCCCCTAATGTTTATGGAATGGGATTATTTAGTGATGGTGGAATATTTGCTACAAAACCATATATTTGTGGATCTAGTTATTTTTTAAAAATGATGCATTTTAAAAAAGGTCCTTGGTGTGATGTAATGGATGGATTATATTGGAAATTTATCGACAGGCACAAAACATTTTTTTTAAAAAATCCTCGCCTAGCGATGATGGTAAGAATTTCAGAAAAAATGAATAAAGAGAGAAAAACTAGAATATTTAAAGCAGCAAATAATTTTATAAAAGAAAATACAAATGGTTAAAGTTTTTTTCAATAATTCTTGTAATATATGTAGAACAGAAATCAACCATTATAAAAAACATAGTGATAATAATATTAGTTGGATTGATGTTACAGACAATAAAGAAGCACAAAATTTTACTTCAAAATCTTATAGGGAACTTTTAAGAAGAATGCATGTTATACAAGACGGTAAGGTTATTGATGGTGCTGAGTCATTTTTAATTATATGGAAAAATATTCCAAAATATAATTTTTTATATAAAATTTTTAAAATTAAACCCTTATTTTTTTTTCTAAATATTTTTTATGAAATTGCTGCTTATTTTTTATTTCTTAAAAATAAACACCTTTTAAAAAAATGAAAAAGAACCAACTTCCAAAGAAAGTTTGTCCTGTATGTAATAAATCTTTTAATTGGCGGAAAAAATGGAGGCTTAATTGGGAAAAAGTAAAATATTGTTCTAAGAAATGTTCAAAATTTAATTCAATTTAAAAGTAGATAATATTAATGGTATATTTGACTTAAAATTAAAATAACCTTTATTTGAGAACTTCCAACAAAACTCATCCTCATTTCGGGTAATAAAATTTACAGCTAGGTCATTATGCTTAATCAATCTTTTTAAAAATGAGAAATTTTCTCCGATAGAAGGGTATACAACATCAAATCTTTTAGAGTTTTTAATTAAATTTATTAAACCATTTTCATCTAATAATTCAGCCTTAAATTGATATTCATTAATTTGTGATTTAACAACAGCTTTTTTATAGTCTATAACTTTTGAAGATAATTTTAAAGATCTATTTTTGTTATCCAATAAAACAAAGTAAATTTTTTTATATTTTTTTGGATCAAAAAAATCAATGTGCATTTCATTTTCAAATACAATTAATTGTTCGTTTATTTCTTCGCTTTTATTAATTTGAAAAGGTGAAATTTTATACTCTCTTTTGTCAATAATCGGTAAGGCAGTCTCATTCAACTTAACGTTTTTATATTTATTATTTGTAAATTTACTTATATTCCATGATTGGGCTAAATAATTTTTTCCTTTTGTTTGTATTCCAGCAACCCATCGCCAACTTAAAGTATTGGAAGCTGCATCACCATCAAATAAATGTTTCATGAAAAACTCTGCTCCCTTTTGCCAGGGTAATCCTAATGTGAATATCCAAATACTTGCAAACAACATCCGTGTATGATTATGAAGATAATTAAAATTTTTAAGTTCATTTACCCAATCATTAAAACATTCAATTTCAGTTTCTGCTTTTACGGCTTTTAAATATTTTTCGTCTTCTTTTAACATCTTAAGATCTTCTATGAAATCAGTCCAAACTTTTGGTCTTAATTCAAGCCATCCTTTCCAATATACTCTCCAAAAGATTTCTTGAATAAATTTATCTACTTTTTGGAAAGGATATTTCTTTAGTACAAGTTTTGCAGTTTCATACTCGTTAATTAATCTATGAGTTATATATGGAGATAAACAAGAAACATTACTCCTGTTATTTACACCAAAATCGAAATTTCTTTTTGAATTATAATTTGAAATATCATTTTCAATATATTTATTAAGCTTATCTAAAGCTTCTGATCTAGAGGTCACAAATTGCATTAATCTTCGTCATCTCTCCAGTCATCTATGTACAATTTCCAACAAGCAAATGTTACGCAAATTATTCCAACAGAAAATCCTAGAAGTACTCCATTTTCTTTTCCTAAATATATAGAACCATAGTGAGCACTTAAAATTGGTGGTCCTACTAGAATCAATCCAACTATAATATATCTATAAATGAAAGGAGGACGTTTCAAATAGTGTTCCCTTGATCAAATGGTTGTGAAACGGCAGAAGTAAACCAGCAATTACTACAATCTTTATCGCTGCCTTTTTGTACATGCCACTCATAAAAAAATAATTTCTTATCATCGTCTAATATTTCAACACCATAAATAAAAGTATTTGGGCTATTACTTATTAAATTTATTTTATGTGATGAATGGTTTAAAAGAATTTTATACTGCTGGCCAAGTAACATACCTTCAAATCTTTTGTATGGGCCAGTAAATTTTTTATTATCTGGGTGAGCAAAAAGCCAAGTTTGTTTTATTCCATCATTTAAATTGTTATTTTTTTTTAATGCCTCTAGTTGAATTTTAACTACGTCGAAAGCAGATAATTCTTTCGATGGTTTGATCATTTCTGCATTTAGATTATTAAATGTAAGTACAAATACTAAAGTTATAAATATTTTTTTTAATTCCATATCTTTTTTAATGATTCTTCTCTTTTACAAGCATTTTTGTACATTAGATAACGAATAAAATTTTTTTCGTAATAATTTTGGTGATAATTTTCAGCAGGGTAAAAAACGTCAAATTTCCAAACTAAAGTAACAATTTTTTTATCAAATTTTTTCTCTATTTCTTGAAATGATTTATCAATAAGTTTTTTTTGACTTTTATTTTCAAAAAAAATCACAGATCTATAACTTTTGCCTTTATCACAAAATTGACCTGAAGCATCGAAGGGATCAATATTTTTCCAGTAAATATTTAATAAATCTTTATAGCTCACCACTGACGGATTATATGTGACCTCTATTACCTCCACGTGACCAGTATCTTTGTAAATAACATCCTCATATTTTGGATTCTTAAGATGCCCTCCCGAGTATCCAGAAATTGATGATAAAACTCCATCTACTTGATCATAAGATTCTTCCATGCACCAAAAGCAACCTCCTGCAAAATATGCTTTTTTTGTTTCTGTTGCAAATACGCTTAAGTTTATAAAATAAATAAATAAGATTAGAATAATTTTTTTCATTAAAATGATGATATATTAATTATTATGAAAAACGATGACCATATTGTCATAGATGAACATAGTGATTTAAATAATATTATCTGTGAGGAGTGTAAAAAAGAAGACGAGAGTGTTAAACAAAATTTAATTATGCATGGTTTTAAATTTTGTAATAGCTGTAAGCTATCAAAAACAATTTTTCCGATCTAAAAATTTCTAAATAAAATTAAAATTGTAAATAATAAAATCGCTTGAAATAGCCAGGCTACAATTACAACACCTAAAGCTCTCCAAAAAGATTTATAGTCTAAAGCAGCTCTTACTCCAACTACCATACAAGCTAACATCCAAAAAGCTGATCCAATAAAAGTTACTGCCATTAGATCTGGTGTTACACCAAAAACTCTTAGTAGACCAGGAGCACTAGAAAATCCTATAGTTCTTAATAACTCACCATGATTGCTCTTAGTATTTTTTTCAGGAAATAATTTTACGCCAACAAAATAAATAATATACGCCCACACGTACCAACTGATTAGAGAAAAAATTGGAGCTAATAAAAAATTAGATGCTCCTAGTTGTAAAGCGCCCACACCTGCAGCCATACTTGAAAGTACAACGACTAGGCCAGCTTGAATCGTTGCTGACTTATCTCGCTCCACCTCTTCGTAGAGCTCAATATCAATTTTGATGGCTCTAAATATTCTATTAAATAAATTGTTAAACATTCAAAAATTAACTCTTTAATATCTTTAATAATTTATAATGCAATTTTTTATTTGAAGTTGCCAAGATATTTCCAGCTTTTTCAGCATTTTTATTATTCCATGTGGTAATAAAACCACCAGCATTTTCTACAATTGGAATAATTGCGGCAACATCATATATTTTTAGATTAGATTCTATTACTGCATCTAATTTACCTTCTGCAAGTAAACAATAGCTGAATGCATCAAGTGTAATCCTGCTTATATTCTTATTCAATTTATATAACTTTTTTAAGAATATTAAATTTTTATTTTGATTA
>CACAAD010000024.1 GCA_902530455.1 uncultured Pelagibacteraceae bacterium
TTTTAGCCAGTTACGGTCATATTAGAGATTTGCCATCTAAGAATGGTTCTGTTGATCCTGATAAAAATTTTGAGATGCAGTGGGAGCTAGACTCATTTTCTAAAAAATATTTAAAAGAAATTACTGATGCCGCAAAAGAAAGTGATAAAATAATCCTAGCAACTGACCCAGATCGTGAGGGAGAAGCAATAGCATGGCACGTCAAACAAGTTTTAGACGATAAAAAACTATTAAAAGGGAAAAAACTTGAAAGAGTTGTGTTTAATGAGATTACAAAAAATGCTGTATTGAACGGTATAAATAATCCAAGAGAAATTGAAGACACATTAGTAAAAGCTTATCTAGCAAGAAGAGCTTTAGATTATCTTGTGGGTTTTAATATCTCACCTATTTTATGGACTAAACTTCCTGGATCAAAGTCTGCTGGAAGAGTACAGTCAGTTGCTCTCAAACTAATAACTGAGAGAGAACACGAAATAGAATCTTTTAAACCTGAAGAGTACTGGACTATCGACGCTAATTTTAAAAACCTAAAAGAAAAAACAATATTCTCAAAACTGAATTTTATTAATGGCAAAAAAGTTGAAAGATTTAGTTTCAAAAATAAAAATGATATTAATAAGATAACTGAAATTATTAATAAACATGAATATTTTGTCAAAGATGTGAATTCAAAAATAGTTAAAAGAAATCCTTCTGCACCTTTCACAACATCTACTCTTCAACAAACTTCTTCTGGAAAATTTGGATTTGGTGCCTCAAGAACAATGCAAATAGCACAACGATTATATCAAGGAATTGAAATTGATGGAGAGACTATTGGTCTTATCACTTATATGAGAACCGATGGAACAAATATTTCAAATGAAGCTGTCAAAGAATTTAGATCTTTTGTTGAAGGTGACCTTGGAAAAAATTACTTACCAGATAATCCAAATAGTTATAAAGGGAAAAAAGCTAAAAACGCTCAAGAGGCACATGAAGCAATTAGACCGACAGATATTAAAAAAAAACCTGATGAAATGAAAAAATATCTAAGCACAGATCAATTTAAATTATATGATTTAATATGGTCAAGGGCCCTAGCATCACAAATGAAAGCCGCAGAATTTAACAGAAACACTATTCAAATTCATTCAAAAGATAACAGTGCACAGTTTACTTCTAGCGGTTCTGTAATTAAATTTGATGGATTTTTAAAAATTTATTCTTTTCAAAACGATGATGAAGAAAAAAATATATTGCCAGAAGTTAAAGTTGGAGAAAAACTATGTCTAGGAGAATTAATTGATGAACAGCATTTTACCTCACCTCCTCCAAGATATTCGGAGGCAAGTTTAGTTAAAAAAATGGAAGAATTAGGTATTGGTAGACCATCTACGTATGCTAGCATTATATCAGTTTTATCAACTAGAAATTACACAGAATTATTGAATAAACGATTTCACCCTACTGACAGAGGTAAATTATTATCAGCATTTTTGGAAAAATTATTTTCTAAATATGTAGACTATAATTTCACAGCAGATTTAGAAAATCAACTTGATGAAATAACTAGCGGTAAAACTAATTATCTTAATGTCTTAGAAACTTTTTGGAAAAGTTTTTATAATGATGTGGGCTCTGTCAAAGATATTAGGACTAGAGAAGTATTAGATTTACTTAATGAAAGTTTAGGTGATTTAATATTTGATAAAAATGAAGACAATCAAATTGATAGAAAATGTAAAATTTGTGACAATGGAGTATTAAGTCTTAAAAATAGCTTTAGAGGTGGTGCTTTTATAGGTTGTTCAAATTACCCGGATTGTAAATTTACAAGACCTCTATCCAAAGCTAAAGCTTCACAACAATCTTTTCTGGCTGAACCAAAACTAATAGGAAAAAATGATGACGGAAAAGAAATTTTTTTAAAAAATGGAAGATTTGGTCCTTACTTACAATACCAGCTAAGTGATAAAGAAATTGAAAAACCTAAGAAGAAAAAAAAGATAAAGAATCAAAAAGATAATAATTTAAAAAACGTTTCAATTCCAAAAGGTCTTTCTTTAGAAGATGTAGATTTAGAAAAAGCAAAATACCTGTGCTCATTACCAAAAAATATTGGTAAACATCCTGAGCTTAATGAAGATATAACTATTAATGTTGGAAGATTTGGTCCTTACCTAAAATGTGCAAACAAGTCAGCTAGACTTGAAACTATCGAAGATCTTTTTTCCATTGGGCTTAACAGAGCTATTACTTTAATTTCAGAAGCAAAACCTGGAAGAGTTTCATCATCTGAAATTAAAAACATTGGAGAACATCCAGAAGATAAAAAACCCGTCAGAGTAATGAAAGGTCAATATGGGCCATATATAAAATACAAATCTCTTAATGCTACAATACCGGAAGATAAAGATCCTACTGAAATAACAATGGAAGAGGCATTGATTTTAATTAAAAAAAGAAGAGAATACGATAAATCGAAAAAAAAAGGTAAGAAAAAAAAATAATTATGAAAAAAACATTTTTAATATTTATACTCTCGTTAATTTTTCAATCAAATATTTTTGCTGAGGAAAATTGTAAAGATTTACCAGGATTTAAAAAATTAGGAAAAGGTTCTGTTGAATATACAAAATGTATTGCAAAAAAAGGGAAAGAACTAGGAAAGAAAGGTATAAAAAAACTAAATACCGATTCTAAATTAACTGATTGGATAAAAAAACAAATGAATAAATGAGTTTAATAGAAGATAAATTAAAAAAATTAAATATCATATTACCTGAAGCAAAAGCACCAGTTGGCGCATATGTTGCTACCAAAATAGTAGGAAAGTTATTATTTATTTCTGGGCAAATTTCTATTGATAAAAATACTAAACTTATTACTGGTAAAATTGGCAAAGATTTAAATTTAGATCAAGGATATGACGCAGCTAAAAGATGTGGGCTCAGTATTATTGCCCATGTAAAAAACGCCTGTGAGGGAGATTTAGATAAAATTAAATCCTGTATAAAATTAACTGGATATGTTAATTCTACTGATGATTTTAAGGATCAACCTAAAATAATTAATGGCGCATCAGATATAATAGCAAAGATTTTTGATAAAAAAGGCAGTCATACTCGAGCAGCTGTGAGTGTTAATAGCCTACCGCTAGGTGTTGCTGTTGAAGTAGATGCTATTTTTGAACTTAATTAATATCTGGTCTTCCAACTGAATAATACTTAATTTTATTTTTCTTCATTTCTTCAGCATTATATAGATTTCTCAAATCATAAACCTTAAAATTTCTATTTTTATTAATTTTTTTAAAATTAATTGACTTAAATTCATCCCACTCGGTAAGTAAAATTATTAGGTCTGCGCTAAAGCAGTTCGATTTGATATCATTTTTGTAAAGACAATTTTTAATTTTTTTAAATACATTTTTTTCTCCAGATGGATCATAATAAGTGACGATTGCACCTTTTTTGGCAAGATAAGGTATCATTTTTAGACTTGAAGAATCTCTCATATCATCTGTATTTGGTTTAAACGTAACCCCTAAAAATGAAATTCTTTTATTTTTTAAATTAGAACCTAATATTTTATGTATTCTTTTTGTAAGTATATTAAATCTATCTTGATTAGATTTTATTACAGATTTGACTACAGATAAATTTATTTTATGCTTTTCAGCTACTGATACTAAGCCTTTAGTGTCTTTTGGAAAACATGATCCCCCATAAGCAGGTCCTGCTCTCAAAAATCTACTCCCTATTCTATTATCAGATCCCATGCCTAATGAAATATCTTCAATATTTATTCCAGATTTTTCACATAAATTTGCTAATTCATTTATAAAGGTAATTTTTGTAGCTAAAAAAGCATTAGAGGCATACTTAATCAATTCTGCACCTCTTCTTGAAGTTGTGAAGAATTTTGCTCCTTTATTAATTAAAGGTATGTAAAGTTTTTTCATAATATTAAGCGGTTTTTTTTCATTTGACCCAATTATAATTCTATCAGGATATCTAAAATCACGTATCGCTTCACCTTCCCGCAAGAATTCTGGATTAGATATAACTGTAAATAGTTTTTTCTTTTTCCTTAAAAGTTTTTCAATTTCATCGCCAGTGCCTATTGGGACTGTGGATTTAGTTATAATAATTTTTTTCCTTTTTGAATATTTTAATATTTCTTTTGTACATTTATAAACATATGATAAATCTACTTTGATTGATCCTTTTTTTGTTGGTGTGCCAACACAAATAAAAATTATATCCGATAAATTTATGGCTTTTTTAATATCTGATGTAAAAAATAAACGTTTAGCGGAATAGTTTTTTTTAATCAACTCATCTAATCCAGGCTCATAAATTGGAGAAATTCCAAAATTTAATTTATCTATTTTATTTTTATCTTTATCAACACAAATAACCTGATTTCCTATATCGGCAAAACAAGTACCGCTCACTAATCCAACATAACCTGTGCCTATCATACAGAGATTCATCTACTCTCCTTTGAAATTTCTATCCCAGATTTAATGTAACCGTTTAAAGTGCCACAATCTAAATACTTTCCTCTAAAAATATTTCCGTAAAATTTATTGTTTTTATATATTAAATTTCTTATAGCATCAGTTATGTGAATTTCATTTCCCTGACCTGGTTTAAGTTTTTTAATTTCATTCATTATTTTTTTGGGTAAAATATATCTCCCGATAATAGCATAATTTGACTGCGCATCTTTCAGTTTTGGTTTTTCAA
>CACAAD010000025.1 GCA_902530455.1 uncultured Pelagibacteraceae bacterium
AAAAACTAACGATAAAAGGTTAAGGGAAATTGCCTTTAAATTTTTTAATGATTCATTTCTATTTAATCAAAATTCTTGCACTTCTCCACATTTAATTATTTGGCTTGGAAAATCAAACTCTAATTATTTTAAGTTTTGGAATATTTTAGACAGTTTAGCTTCCAATAATAAAAATTTTTATTTAACAGATAAAAACGTTTACGATAAATTTGATAAATTTTGTCAGATTTCTGCTAAAAATAATAATGTAAGTGCCTCAAAAATAACTTCTAAATTATATAGAATGATATTATCAAAATTGCCAAAGGATATCTCAAATCTAAGACATGGAGATGGTTATTTCTTTGAGTTTTTCACTAATAAACTAGAAAACATCAAACTGAATTTAAATGCAAAGATTCAAACCGTTACATACTTTGGCCTAAAAAAAATAGAATTCAAAAAATTTATAAGGTCAAAAAAACCCATTGGCATTAATAGAATAGTTCCAGTGGGAAGAGCCTCTGAATTTAATGAGTTCTGGGATGGATATGATTTAGTAAGAGTATTATCAAAAAAAATTGAATTAAGATGAAACATTTAGTTCTTGATAAAAAACTTATTCTTGAATTTCAAAATAATGTTGATCCCTATTTAATGATAGATCACGCAGAAAAGGTAGTACCAGGAAAAATGTCAGAGGGTTATAAAATACTGGATAAAAACGACTGGTATTTTAAAGCCCATTGGAAAAATGACCCGAACCTTCCAGGTATGTTACAAATAGAAGCATTATTACAAATGTCTTCATTAGCAATCTTGACTCTTCCCGGTAATAAAAAAAAATTTCTTTATTTAACTTCAGCAAGTAAATTAAAATTTATAAAAAAAATTACACCTGAATATAAAAAATTTTACCTTAAGACCAAAGTCAAATCTTTTAAAAGAGGTTTAGCTTTTATGACTGGAGAGGGGTTTTTAAATAATTATCTTGCATGTTCAGCTGAATTTTGTTTAGTTCTTCCAGACGATTTGAAAAAATTTAAAATGGAAAAGTAAAATGCCGATTGCCTCATCATTATTAGATAAGCCCAAGTTAGTGAAGAAGCTAAGAGACTTTTACACTTATGTTAATAAAAATAATGGAAAGGTAGGAGTCAAAACAAGGGGTATAGATTTAAATTTTAATAATGCATGTAATCTGAGATGTAAATACTGTTTTACCAATTCTCCGAAAGGAGATCATGTTAAAGAATATTTAGATTATAAAGCTATAAAAGATTTAGCTGACCAAGCGGATGAGCTGGGTTATTTTGAATTTGATCTACAAGGAGGTGAACTATTATTGCAACCAGATAAATTATTTAAAGTATTAGAAGCTATAAAACCTGAAAGATTTTATTTGTATTTAACAACAAACGGATATTACCTTGACGATAAAATGGCAAAAAAGCTAGCTGAATATAAAGTAAGTAGAGTTTCAGTAAGCATTGATAGTATGGATGAAAAAATACATGATGAAATTAGAGGAAGGAAAGACTCATGGAGAAGGGCTATGGAGGGATTAAAGCTCGTACAAAAGTACGGTATGGATCCATATTTAAATATTACCGTAGGACACTACAATATCCACACAGATCATTTAAAAAAACTTTTGGATTATTCAAAACAGCAAAAATATAAAACTTTAATAAACGTAGCTGTACCAGCGGGCATGTGGCAAAAAATGGATCAAATTATTTGCAATGATGAAGACAGAGAATATTTAAAAAAATTAAGAAGAGATTACAAAAATTTAGTAAGAAATATATGGAATCCTTTTGATAAAACTAATGAAAAAATTTTGGGCTGTACCACAGTAAATAGACTTTACATCACTCCGATCGGGGATGTTTTGGTATGTCCTTATGTGCACATAAAAATTGGCAACATATTTAATCAAAGACTTAAAGATATTGTAAAACATGGTTTTTCAATAAAATATTTTAAAAATCACAGCGATTTATGTCTAGCCGGGGAGGATAAAGATTTTATCAATAAGTTCATGACCAAAGAAGGTCAAACAATTTTTAATCCTGCGGACTCTAAAGAAATATTTTCTAAAGACGACTACATTTAATAATGTTATATCCAGATTTAGTTAATAAAAATGTAATCTTAACTGGTTGCAACAGAGGAATAGGAAAAGAGACTTTAACACAATTTTCAAATAATGGATCTAATTGCTTTGCATGCATACGAAAAAATAATTCAGAATTTACAAATTTTTGCAAAACGCTAGAAAAAAAGAATAAAAAAAAGATACATATAGTTGAATTTGATTTATTAAATATTGAAGAAATTAAAGAAGGTTTGCAAAAAGTTTTTTCTGTCTTTGATAAAATTGATGTTTTAGTAAATAATGCTGGCATAGTAAAAAATTCGCTTTTTTTAATGACGTCTCAAAAGGATTTACAAGAAATGTTCCAAATTAATTTTTTTTCTCAAGTTTACTTAACTCAACTAGTGTCAAAAAAAATGATAACAAAAAAATCAGGTAATATCATATTTTTATCGTCTTCTTCCGCTAAAAATGCAGATTTTGGAAGATTTTCATATTCCTGCTCCAAATCATCTATAGAAACTTTAAGCAAAACACTTTCCAAGGAATTAGCCTCATATAACATAAGAGTAAATAGTGTAAGTCCGGGATTAGTTAATACGAGCATGACTAAAAATTTTATTAAAGAAAAAGAATTAAAAAATGAAATAAATAAAACTTTGGCGAAAAAAATGGCTGATACTCAAGATGTAACAAATCTAATATTATTTCTTGCATCTAGTAAATCAAATTATATTAATGGTTCGAATTTACCAATCGACTCAGGTCTCTAAATGGATAATATTGAAATTAAGAAATTTGCCAACAGGGTAAGAAAAAACATCCTTTTTGGAGCGTATAGCGCTGGATCCCACAGCGCTCATATAGGTGGAGCAATGTCTGTTGTCGATGTTTTATCAGCAGTTTATTGCTTAGCTAATTTTGATTCATCACTAATTGGCAAACCAAATAGAGATAGAATTATTTTAAGCAAAGGCCACGCCTGCTTAGCATTGTATGGATGTTTAATTGAGAAAGGCGTTATCAAAAGAAGCGATCTTAAAAATTTTGAAACTTCTAAAAGCTACCTATTTGGCCACCCAGTTATGAATAAAAAAAAAGGCATTGAATTTTCAACTGGCAGCTTGGGTATGGGATTATCATTAGGTGTAGGTGTTGCAATTGCAGCTAGAATTAATAATCAAAATTATAAGACTTATGTTATTCAAGGCGATGGCGAATGTAATGAGGGCTCAGTCTGGGAAGCGGCAATGATTGCAAATCAAAAAAAGTTAAATAACCTTACTGTTTTAATTGATAGAAATAATTTTCAACAAACGGGAACATCTGATGAAATTTTAAATCTTAATAATTTGAAAGATAAATGGAATAGTTTTGGTTGGGAAACTCAAGAGATTGATGGTCATAATTTGGATGAGATAAGACAAGCTTTAAAATTTGATAACAGTAATCGTCCAAAAGCTATAATTGCAAACACAATAAAAGGTAAAGGACTTAAAATCGCTGAAAATAACAATAATTGGCACCATACTGTTTTAACTGAAAAAGATTATGAAAAAGCTGTATCAGATTTAGATGAAATATAATAATCGAAATATCCAAACTTGGTCAACAATTGGCTCAAGAGCAACTTTTGGGTTAAGTTGCCTAGACCTTATAGAAAAAAATAGAAATTTATTAGTTTTGTCTTCAGATGTCTCAACATCTGCGGGCCTGGACAGGTTTAGAAAAAGTTGGCCCAAGAATTATGTTGAGATAGGTATATCAGAGCAAAATATGATTGGAGTTGCAGCTGGTTTATCTAGTGAAGGATTTCAAGTAATCACAACTACTTTTTCTCCATTTCAAACATTGAGGTGCCTTGAACAAATTAAAGTAAATTTAGGTTACATGAAAAATAAAGTTTGTTTTGTGGGCTTAGCTAGTGGAGTTGTTCTTGGCAGCTTGGGCTATACTCATTGTTCAATAGAAGATATTGCTGTTTTAAGATCAATTCCAAACATAACTATTTTATCACCAGCAGATTCAACAGAAGTAACAAAATGTTTACCTGCTGCACTTAAACACAAAAACTCGGTATATATAAGACTTACAGGTGGGTCCAAAAATCCTGTAGTTTATAAAAAAAATTATGAATTTAAGATTGGCAAATCAATTGTTTTAAAAAAAGGAAAAAATTTAACATTATTTGCAACTGGAACTATGGTGTCAAAAGCTCTGAAAGCATCAATTATTTTAAAAAAATTTAAAATTGATAGTGAGGTAATTAACATTCACACTATAAAACCAATAGATGAAAAGCAAATTATAAAATCAGCAAAAAAAAGTCGATTGTTTGTTTCTTTAGAAGAACATAATATTATAGGAGGTCTAGGAACCTCAATTTCTGAAGTTATATCTGGAATAAAAAACAAACCTTCTCTCCTTAGACTTGGATTAAAAGACTCTTACGACCATAGTGGTGAGTATGATTTTATATTAAAAAAAAACGGACTTGATGTCAAAAGCATTGCTAACAAAATTAAAACATTTTATAAGTCAAAATAATAATGAAATTTCAAGATAAATATAAAAAAATTTTCATAAAATCTTTATCAATTAAACCAAAAAGTTTTAATGATAAGATTGCTTACAAC
>CACAAD010000026.1 GCA_902530455.1 uncultured Pelagibacteraceae bacterium
GTTCAGAGTTGATAGTTGAAAAAGCTTTAAGGGGCGAATTGGCAATCCCAGATTTTAGCTATTTTGCAAAAAATTTAGATAAAATGTTTGATGAGGTCAAAAAAATTAAATTAGGTGAATTAGCTTCATACATCCCACCACTAGCTCAAGTTGACCCAGATCAATTTGGAGTTGCGATTGTTACGACGGATGGTCAAATATACCAAAGAGGAGATTCTAATGTTGACTTTTCAATTCAATCTATGTGCAAACCCTTTAATTATTGTTTTGCAATGGAAAGATTAGGTTTAGAAAAAGTTCATCGACATGTTGGTCAAGAACCATCTGGTAGACAATTTGATGATCTAACTTTGTTAGCCAGAACAGCTATAGGTAACTTACAAAAAGGGCAAACCAAAGGTGATGTTGATGGACAATTAAATCGTGTACCTTTTAACCCAATGGTTAACGCTGGCGCCATAATGACAGCAGGTCTTATAGGTCCAGAAGAGTCTCATAGTCAAAGATTAAGATACATTAGACAACAATTTGGAAGATTAATAGGTTGGTCACCAAAAGATAATTTTAGCACTGAATTACCAAGATTTAATAAAGATATGGCGAGGCAAGAAAATTTTACAGGATATAATAACATTGCCATGGGTTATCTTCTAATGGCCACAGGTAATTTACCTCACATTAAAACTGAACTTCACAATGATATTCATCCTGATGAAGATGAATTTGACTTTTATACAGAACCTGCTGTTACTGAAGCACTGAAACTTTATTTTAGCATTTGTTCTTTAGAGATGACATCTGTAGATTTTGCTACAGCTGCCGCTACTCTCGCCAATAGCGGTGTTTGTCCTATTTCTCAAGATCGTGTGCTAAGTCAAAAAACTGTAAGAAATTGTTTGCCAGTTCTTCAAACTAGCGGGATGTATAATGCCAGCGGTACATTTTTTCAACAAGTAGGTTTACCAGCAAAAAGTGGAGTAGGTGGAGGAGTTATATTGATAGTACCAAGATTGATGGGAATATGTATTTTTTCCCCACGTTTAGATAAACAAGGCAATAGTGTTAGAGGAATTGAAATGGCTAAGCAAATAACCTCAAAATATTTAGTTCATACATTTGATGGCACGATGACAGATACAGACCGTCTTGACCCAAAAATACCAATTTCAAAGTGGCGAGCAAATAGTTGCGGAGAAGCTATTTGGGCCGCAAGTAATGGAAATATTAGAACATTAGAACGTCTTGTTAGTGAACAAAGAGATCTTCAAATCGGAGACTATGATATGAGAACTCCATTACATTTAGCATCAGCTGAAGGACAACTAGAAGCAGTTCAATTTTTACTTAAACAAGGTGTTAAACCAATACCTGATCGTTGGGGAGGATACGGTTACTTTGATGCAAAAAATAATAACCACAAAGATATTGTAAAAGAGTACGAAAAACTTGATATTAATTATACTCAAGCGTCGCATTTAGTAGAAGATCCAAATGGAAAAACTGATAAAATGGCAATTTACGATGATGAACTGGCAGTAATTGAATTATTATTTGCAGCTTTTGAAAATAATGTTGAAGGTATTCGAAACTTAATTGCTAAAGGAGTGCCAGTACATGCAGGAGACTATGACTCCCGAACTGCTTTACACCTCGCAGCAGCAGAGGGATGCTTGGAAGTAGTAAAGTATTTAGTTTCACATGGGCACCCAGTATTTGTTCGTGATAGGTGGGGTGCTACACCTTTAGATGAGGCTAAAAGAGAAAAGAGAGGACTGGTATATGATTTTCTTAAAGATTTTAAATAAAAAGTTTAACAACTATAATACATTTCATACTCGATAGGGTGCGGAGTATCTTGGAAGTTATTTACTTCTTGCATTTTTAAATCAATATAAGCGTCTATTTGATCATCAGTAAACACCCCACCTTCTGTTAAAAATTTTCTATCTTCATCCAAAGCGACACAAGCTTGTCGTAAAGATGAGCAAACAGTTGGAATTCCTTTGACTTCTTCGGGACCTAATGCATATAAATCTTGATCCATTGGTTTACCAGGTTTGATTTTGTTTTTAATACCATCTAGCCCAGCCATTAACATTGATGCAAATGTTAAATATGGATTACCAGATGCATCACCAAATCTTACTTCTACCCTTTTGCCTTTTTTGCTCGTACTAAATGGTATTCTACAACTTGCTGATCTATTTCTTGAAGAGTAAGCTAATAGTACAGGAGCTTCGAAGCCAGGTATTAACCTTTTGTAACTATTTGTTGAGGCATTTGAAAAAGCGTTGAGTGCTCTAGCATGCTTAATAATTCCACCAATATAATATAAACAAGTATCAGATAATCCAGCGTATTTATCTCCGGCAAATAAAGGTTTGTCACCATTAAAAATTGATTGATGAACGTGCATTCCTGAACCATTATCGTTTTTTACTGGCTTTGGCATAAATGTAGCTGTCTTACCAAAAGAGTTAGCTACATTATGAACTGCGTATTTATAAATTTGCATAGCATCACCTTGATTGACTAAAGTATTAAATAATGTTCCAAGCTCGTGTTGACTGGGCGCAACCTCATGGTGATGTTTCTCAACTTTGACACCCATATCTTTCATTGCCTTTAGACATTCAGATCTCAAATCTTGAGCGCTATCAACTGGAGGCACTGGGAAGTACCCTCCTTTGACTTTTGGTCTGTGACCTAAATTACCATTCTCATATTCTTTGCCCGTATTATATGGACCCTCCGAACTATCAACTTCATAACTAACTTTATTCATAAGGTTTGTGAATCTCACGTCATCAAATACAAAAAATTCTGGTTCAGGACCAAAATAAGCTTTATCTCCTATTTTGGTTTTTTTTAGGTATTCCTCAGCTTTTTTTGCAGTTGAACGAGGATCTCTCTCATAATAACTTTTCGTAATAGGATCCATCACATCACAGAAAAGAACTAATGTGGTATGAGAAAAAAATGGATCTATGAAATTACTTGATAAATCAGGTTTTAAAATCATATCTGACTCATTTATTGCTTTCCAACCAGCAATTGAAGAGCCATCAAAAAAAATGCCATTGTTAAGCATGTCTTCGTCAACTGTCTGTAAATCTTGAGTTACGTGTTGCAACTTACCTCTTGGATCTGTAAACCTAAGATCTACGTACTCAACTTCTTTATCTTTTATTAATTTTAAAATCTTGCTAGCACTCATAATTTTGAGATTATTTATCAGAATATAGTTATAGAATAACCTCTAATAAGATGATATCAGCTATGCGTTTAAAGCATCAATACACTTATTAAGTGCAGGTTTTATGAGAGAAGCAAATTCATTTGATATATTTTTACTAGTTTTGTTGGGTATAATTTGGGGTTCCTCATTTTTTAATATAAAAATTGCGACTTATTCTTATGAGCCAATTACTCTAGCTCTTGTTAGAGTAATTTTTGCGAGCGCACCGCTAATCTTGCTTTGTAAATTTAAAAAAATAAAAATAGAGGCTTTTTCAAAAGAATGGAAGCACTATGCTCTTATAGGGCTCTGTAACATAGCCATTCCATTTATTTTAATAGCTATAGGCACAAATAAAATCAATAGCTATTTAGCTGCAATGTTAATGAGTACAACACCATTAAGCGGAACAATTTTAGCTCATTTTTTTACTAAAAATGAAAAAATTAATATATTTAAAGTTGTTGGAGTTCTAATAGGTTTTTCAGGAATTTTATTTTTATTTTTAGATAAAATTATTATTAATGAAAATAATTATATATTCGCTTTAATTACGATTTTAGGCTCAACATTTTACTCTATTGGTGGCATATTAACTATACGAATTAAAAATAAGGGAAACGAAAATGTCACCACATCTACAACTATATGGTCTTTAATTTTTCTTATTCCAATGGCAATAATTTTAGAAAAACCTTGGCTAGCTGACCCATCTCTTGAGTCTACGTTGTCTTTACTTTACTTAGGTATCGTTGCGACGGGTTTGGCTTGGTTAATAAGATTTAGAATTTTATCTGTTAATGGATTAGTTTTTCAAACGCAAGTAGCATATTTAATTCCAATTTTTGGAGTATTCTTTGGATATTTTCTTATGGATGAAGTAATTACTTGGCGTGTTTTGATTTCATT
>CACAAD010000027.1 GCA_902530455.1 uncultured Pelagibacteraceae bacterium
AAAAAAATTACCTACTAAAATTATATCTCAAATTAAGGCTGAGATAAAAAAGATTGAAAAAAAAACATTAAAAAAATTTGGAGATTTGAAAAATCCGCTTTTAGTTTCTGTTAGGTCTGGTGCAAGAATCTCGATGCCGGGAATGATGGATACTATTTTAAATTTAGGTTTAAATGATAAAACAGTAAATGCACTAGCCACAAAATCAAACAATCCTCGCTTTGCAAAAGATAGCTATAGAAGATTTATTCAAATGTTCGGCAATGTAGTAATGGGAGTAGAAGGCCACCTATTTGAAGAAATGATAGACAATTTCAAACTTACAAAAGGCGTTCTGCAAGACACAGAAATTGATGCTTCTGATTGGGATGGATTAATTGAAAATTTTAAAAAATTAGTAAAAGAAAAAACTGGAAAAAATTTTCCTCAAGATGTTAATGAACAATTAATTGAGGCAATCAGCTCAGTATTTAGATCTTGGGACAGTCAAAGAGCAAAAACTTATAGAAAACTTAATAGAATACCTGATGAATGGGGAACAGCTGTAAATGTTCAGGCTATGGTCTTTGGAAACATGGGTAGTGACTGTGCTACTGGAGTAGCTTTCACAAGAAACCCGTCTACTGGTGAAAATTCATTTTTCGGGGAATATTTAATTAATGCTCAAGGCGAGGACGTGGTTGCTGGCACAAGAACACCACAATATATTACAAAAAAATCAAAAAAAGAATCAGGTTCAAAAGAACTGTCAATGCAAGAAGCAATGCCCCACGCTTATAAAGAGTTAGAAAAAGTTTTTATTAAATTAGAAAAACATTACAGAGATATGCAAGACATTGAATTTACAGTTGAAAACAATAAACTATGGATGCTTCAAACAAGATCTGGAAAAAGAACTGCTAAAGCAGGAATTAAAATTGCAGTTGATATGGTTAAGGAAAAATTAATTTCTCGAAAAGAAGCAATACTAAGAATAGATCCAAATACCATTGATACACTTTTACATCCCACTTTAGATGACAAAGTTAAAAAAGAGATAATAGCATCTGGTTTACCCGCATCGCCTGGTGCAGCGAGCGGTAAAGTTGTTTTTACTGCTGACGAAGCGGAAAAATTAAATAATATGATGCAAGATACAATTTTGGTTAGATTAGAAACATCTCCAGAAGATATTCATGGAATGCATGCTGCAAAAGGTATTTTAACTGCGAGAGGTGGAATGACCAGTCATGCTGCTGTAGTCGCAAGGGGAATGGGTCGACCATGTGTTTCGGGATCAAGTGAGATAACGATTGATTATGAGAACAAACAATTTAAAGCAGGTAACGAAATTATTAAAGAAGGTGAAATCATAACAATTGATGGGGGAAGCGGAAAAATTATGAAAGGCTTAGTTCCAACAGTAAAACCTGAAATTTCAGGATATTTTTCAACAATAATGAAATGGGCAGATGGATTCAGAAAATTAAAAATAAGAACTAATGCTGAGACTGAACAAGATAGCAAAACAGCTATAGATTTTGGTGCAGAAGGAATAGGGCTATGTAGAACTGAACACATGTTTTTTGATGAAGATAGAATATTATCAGTAAGACAAATGATTCTTTCTAGATCAGATGAAGACAGACTTCATGCATTATCAAAACTTTTGCCTTATCAAAAAGAAGATTTCAAAAAAATCTTTAAAGTAATGTCAGGCCTACCTGTTACTGTAAGATTATTAGATCCACCATTACATGAATTTTTACCTAAGGCAGATAAAGATGTTGACGAAGTAGCTAGATCCTTAAATTTAGCATCTAAAGAAATTCGAGATAGAATATCAGAACTACATGAGGAAAATCCAATGCTTGGCCACAGAGGTTGTAGACTAGGTATATCTTTCCCTGAGATTTATGAAATGCAGTGTAGAGCTATTTTCGAGGCAATAATTGAACTTAAAAAAGAAAAAATAAAATCTGCTTTTGTAGAAATTATGATTCCATTGGTTTCAATTGAATCTGAATTAAAAATAATGCGATCATTGGTAAATCGAGTAGCTAAAGAAATTGAAATAAAAAATAAAGTAAAATTAGATTACACTGTTGGTACAATGATCGAATTACCCAGAGCAGCGCTACAGGCAAAAAATATCTCTAAACACGCAGATTTTTTTAGTTTTGGTACTAACGATTTAACTCAAACAACATTTGGTATAAGCAGAGATGACTCTGGTAAATTTTTAAATGATTATATTGATAACAAAATTTTTGATGTAGACCCGTTTGTGAGCATTGATCAAAATGGAGTAGGAGAATTAGTCGAGATAGCCTCTTTAAGAGGGAGAAAAACAAATAAAAATATTAAACTAGGAATTTGCGGTGAACATGGGGGTGATCCTAAAAGTATAGAATTTTGTTCTAAAACTGGTTTGGATTATGTATCTTGTTCTCCTTTTAGAGTACCGGTAGCGAGATTAGCTGCAGCTCAAGCAGAATTATCCAAGTAACAAACTTGTGTCAAAAGCTTTAGCGCTATGAGTTATAGCACCCACAGAAATCCTATTTATTCCAGTTCTAGCTATTTTTCTTATATTTCCTAAATTAGCGTTGCCAGAATACTCAGTTTCGTATTTTCTATTACAAATTTTAAGACATTTTTTTAGTTGAACAATATTCATATTGTCAAATAGAATCCTTTTGAATTTTAGTCCCAATATTTTTTTTAATTGACTTACGTTTTCAATTTCAACCGTAACAACTTTTTTAGATTTAGAGGCTCTAGAAACAAGTTTTTTCAAATCTTTAGCAGCCTTTATATGATTATCTTTTATTAAAATTTCATCGCTTAAATTGTACCTATGATTAAAACCCCCACCTTGTTTGACTGCATATTTTTCTAATAACCTTAAATTTGGAGTTGTTTTTCTTGTACAACAAATTTTAGTTTTTTTGCCAACTTTTTTAACAAAATTATTAGTTGTAGTAGCTATTCCTGAGGCATGGTTTAAAAAATTTAAAGCCGTTCTTTCAGCTGTAAGTATAGTTTTTGTATTTGCTAAAACTTCAGCTATAACTTTATTTTTTTTGATAAACTTACCATCTTTTATTTTAGATTTAAAAATTGACTCTTTTCCAATCAATTTAAACGCTTGTTTGCAAAATTCTATACCTGCTATTACTCCATTCTGCTTGGCTATTATTTTGGCTGTAATTTTTTTATTACTAAATTTTACAAGTCTAGTAGTGATATCACCCATTGGCTTGAGATCTTCCTTTAAGGCTTTTTTAACTACAGAATTTATATACTTATGATTTATTTTTTGCACTGATCTAACGACCAATTTCAGTCATTCTAATTACAGATTTTCTAGCAGCTTCAATTGTTTTATCATCTAATAATATTTCATTTGTTTCATTTTCTAAACAATCAAGTATTTTCTTTAAATCTATTTTCTTCATGTAAGGGCATAGGTTACAAGGTTTAATGAAACTAACATTTGGATTGTCTGCTTCAACATTATCGCTCATCGAACATTCAGTTACCAACATAACCTTTTTTGGTTGCTTATCTTTTACATAATTTATCATCCCAGAAGTTGACCCTGTAAAATCAGATGCTTTAATCACATCTGGAGGACACTCTGGGTGAGCAATTACTTTAATTCCTGGATTTTGTTTCTTAATATCTTCGATTTCTTTTGCACTAAATTGTTCATGAACTATACATGTCCCTTTCCATGAAATAATTTTTACTTTTGTATTTTTTGAAACATAGTCAGCTAAATATTGATCTGGCAAAAAAATTACTCTATCGACATTCAAAGACTCCACAACTTTTACAGCGTTAGCAGAGGTACAACACACGTCAGTCTCTGCTTTAACATCTGCAGATGTATTTACATACGAAACCACAGGTACTCCAGGATATTTTTGTTTTAACATTCTTACATCTTCTCCAGTTATTGATGTAGATAGTGAACAACCAGCTTTCATATCTGGTAGAAAAACCTTTTTGTTTGGGCTCATAAGTTTTGCTGTTTCAGCCATAAAATGAACTCCACACATAATTATTTTATCTGCTGTAGTTTTTGAAGCTTCTACTGCAAGTGCCAGAGAGTCTGCTGCAATATCAGCCACTCCATGATA
>CACAAD010000028.1 GCA_902530455.1 uncultured Pelagibacteraceae bacterium
CCAAAATATTAATCTCATCTAAATCGATTAAAAGTGAAAAAGTTTTATATTTTAGAAAATGCCTAACAGGCTTAAATCTTGTATGGGTAACTTCACCATTATAAATGCAAGAGTTCATTAAATTTTAAAATTATTTATCAATTCAATTGATGATTTTAATCCATCTTCATGGAAACCGTAACCGAAATAACTACCACAAAACCAGGTCCTTTTTTTACCTTGAATCAAATGTAAATCTTTTTGAAGTAGCGTATTCTCAGTGTTTAAGTATGGATGAGTAAAATTTATTTTTTTAACAATTAGGTTATCTTGAACATTATGAATAGGATTTAAAGTTAAAAAATAGTTTCTAGGTGTTTTTAAATTTTGAAGTTTGTTTAACCAATAAGTTATACATGTTCTTTTTCCGTCTGAAATAGAATTCCAGCTGGACCAGGCTCTTTTTTTTTGAGGCATTAGACTTTCATCAGTATGTAAAATAGCTTCATTTTCAACATACTTAAATTTTCCTAAAATATTTTTTTCCTGTGTAGTCGGTTTTTCTAGCATGTCTAAACTTTCATCAGCATGTGAAGCTAAAACTACGTGATCATAATCTATATACTCATTTCCAATTATAATTCGAATATTATCATCACTTCTAACTATTTTGCTCACTTTATAATTTTTAAATATTTCACCACTGATTTTATCAGTAACTTTTTTAACATAAGCTCTACTTCTATTTGTAACTGTATACCACTGCGGTCTATTTTTTAATTTAAATAAACCGTGATTAATAAAAAAATTTAAAAAAAATTTTATTGGCATTTTTTTTGCTTTATCAAACGGCATCGACCATATAGCTGCAACCATAGGTATAATATGATACTCTATAAAATATTCTGAAAGTTTTTTTTTGTTTAAAAAATCTCCTAAAGTTTGCTCTGTTATTTTATTTCTAAGTATTTTTGGTGCCGTTTTGTAAAACGATATTATCTCTTTTATCATTATTAAAAATTTAAAATTTAATAAATTAATTCTATTTGCAAAAATTCCACTAAGACCGCTTCCACTATATTCTATATTAGTATTTTTTATTGAAACAGAGAAAGACATATCGCTTTTTTCATATGGAACATTCAGATCTTTAAAAAATTTAACTAGATTTGGGTAAGTTACCTCATTAAAGACAATAAAACCAAGATCAACTGGCACAATTTTATCATCCTCTTTGATATCATAGGTAAAAGAGTGGCCGCCAAAGTGATCTGCTTTCTCATATAAATCAACTTTAAATTTTTTTGACAAAAAGTATGCAGAAGATAGTCCGGATATCCCAGAGCCAATTACTGCTATTTTCATTTATTAAGCAGCTTCATCTTTATATTCATCCATAGATGGGCAAGAACATACAAGATTTCTATCTCCATAAACATTGTCAACTCTTGCAACCGGAGGCCAATATTTATTATTTTTTACAAACTCGGTTGGAAAAGCTGCCTCTTCTCGAGTATATTTATGACTCCATTCATTTGAGGCTAGTTCAATGTAAGTGTGAGGAGCGTTTTTCAATGGATTGTCAATTTTATCAAATTTTGACGACTCTACTAGATCAATTTCTTTTTTTATTTTAATTAATGCATTACAAAACTTATCTATTTCTTCTAAATTTTCACTTTCTGTGGGCTCTATCATTATTGTTCCTGCAACTGGCCAAGACATAGTTGGGGCGTGATATCCAAAATCGATTAATCTTTTAGCTAAATCTTCTTCTGAAATTCCTGAACTCGCTTTAATTGGTCTAATATCTATTATGCACTCATGGGCCACATTACCATTTTTACCAGTGTATAAAACTTTGTAGTCTTTAGATAATTTCTTTGAAATATAATTTGCGTTTAAAATTGAAATTTGTGAAGCTTTTTTTAAACCCTCAGCCCCCATCATCTTTATATACATCCAAGATATAGGTAAAATGCTTGAACTTCCCCACGGTGCAGCCGAAACGGCCCCCATTCCATTTTTTGGTCCTGCGTCTTTTATAATTTCATGAGTAGGAAGAAAATCAGCTAAATGTTTTGCGCACGCAATCGGTCCCATTCCTGGTCCTCCACCGCCATGTGGTATGCAAAATGTTTTGTGCAAATTAATATGACAGACATCTGGTCCAAATTTTCCTGGTTTTGCAATACCTACTAGAGCATTTAAATTTGCTCCATCCATATATACCTGACCACCATGTTTGTGAATTACATCACAAATTTCAATAATTTTTTCTTCGAATACTCCATGAGTGGAAGGGTAAGTAACCATTAATGCGGCTAAATTTTTAGAATATTTCTCTGCTTTGTTTTTTAAATCGACAAGGTCCACGTTGCCGTCTTCATCACAGTTTACAACAACCACTTTCATTCCACTCATTTGAGCACTTGCTGGATTTGTTCCGTGCGCTGAGTTTGGAATTAAACAAACATCTCGGGTACCTTGTCCGTTACTTTCGTGAAATTTTCTTATTGTCATTAATCCGGCGTATTCACCCTGAGCACCAGAATTTGGTTGTAAAGAAACTGCATCATATCCAGTAATTTCTTTTAAATCACTTATTAGGTCATTAAATAAAATTTTATACCCTTCCATTTGGTCTGTTGGTACAAAGGGGTGAGGCAAAGAAAATTCTTTCCAAGTAATAGGCATTAACTCTGCTGTTGCATTAAGTTTCATAGTGCAGGAACCTAAAGCAATCATAGATCGGTTAAGTGCTATGTCGCAATCTTCAAGTTTTTTTAAATACCTTAGCATCTCTGTTTCTGAATGATATTTATTGAAAACAGGATGAGTTAGATATTTTGATGTTCTTAAAAGATTTTTAGGAAGGTTATTAAGCTCGACTTTAACATCCTGATTAATTATTTTAGAAACTCCGAATATTTTTAACAATATATTTACATCATTTAGTTTTTTTGCTTCATCAAATGCGACTGATATGTATTTATTATCAACCTTTCTTAAATTAATATTTTCATTTAAGGCCTTTCGATAAATAGAGTTTGTCTTATCGTTGGTTTTAATGGTTACTGTATCAAAAAAATGATCTGATAAAATTTGGTAGCCAATTTTTTTAATTTCATCAGCAAATAATTTTGCTAATTTAGATGTCCTGTTAGCTATTTTAAGTATCCCATCAGGCCCATGATAAATAGCAAAGGCTGCAGATATTATTGCTAATAATGCTTGAGCGGTGCATATGTTACTAGTTGCTTTATCTCGTCTGATATGTTGTTCCCTTGTTTGTAAAGAAAGTCTGTATGCTTTTTTTCCATGTCTGTCTTTTGATACACCTATAATTCTTCCTGGCATTGATCTTTTAAATTCTTCTTTAGTTGCAAAAAATGCTGCATGTGGCCCACCATAGCCCATAGGAATCCCAAACCTTTGAGCACTACCTACAGCTATATCTGCACCAAGTTCTGCAGGAGTTTTTAACCTAGCTAAAGATAATAAATCACATATTAAAATTGCTTTTCCATTTTTTTTATGAATTTGACTTATGCTTTCGCTTGGATCTATTATTTCACCAAGAGTTCTAGGATAAGCTAAAACCCCACAAATTATATCTTGATTAATTTTAGATAAAACTTTTTTCTCATCACCAATAATAAGTTCTAGTCCAAAAGGCTTTGTACGAGTTTTAATAAGATCAATTGTCTGTGGGTTGCAATTACTTGAAATAAATATTGTTTTTGCGTTTGTTTTATCTAATCTTTGAGATAAGCCGACTGCTTCTGCTGTTGCAGTTGCTTCGTCAAGCAAAGAAGCGTTAGCAATATCCATTCCTGTAAGATCAATTATTGTTTGCTGAAAGTTTAAAAGCATTTCAAGACGGCCTTGAGCTACTTCAGGTTGGTAGGGTGTATAGGAAGTATACCAGCCTGGGTTTTCTAAGATATTTCTCAAGATTACATTTGGAGTAATAGAATTATAATATCCCATGCCAATAAAGTTCCTAAAAATTTTATTTTTTTTAGATATAGTTTTTAATTTTTTTAAAGCATCATTTTCAGACAATGGTTCATCTATATTAAGATCATCTTTTAATAAAATTTTTTTTGGAACAGTATTTTTCATTAAATCTTCAAGCGAACTA
>CACAAD010000029.1 GCA_902530455.1 uncultured Pelagibacteraceae bacterium
AATATCGTTTAAAAAATATTTTGCATCAACACCTTGTTCGAATAGTTCTTTTAAAATTTTAATTGCATTATTTGAATTCCCTTTAAAAGTCTCTTGTAAAAGTCTGATAACTTTGGTCTTATCAGCTAATCCCAGCATACCTCTGACATCTTCGTCATCTACTTGATTTTTTGAAACAACATTTTGATAAGTAATAGCTCTATCTAGTAAAGAAATACCATCTCTTACTGATCCCTCAGAAACTTGAGCAATTATTCTCAGAGCTTTTGAAGTAATATTTCCTTTTTCTTTTTTTGCTATTTCCTCTAAATGTTTAGAGATTTCGCTTATACTAACTCTTTTTAAGTCAAATCTTTGACATCTTGAAAGTATAGTTATGGGAATTTTTTTTACTTCTGTAGTAGCAAGAATAAATTTTAAACTTGGAGGGGGCTCTTCTAAAGTTTTAAGCAATCCATTAAAAGCCTGCTTAGATAACATGTGAACTTCATCAATTATAAAAATTTTAAATTTTGCGCTGGTTGGACTATACTTTGAGTTTTCTATAAGTTCTCTAATGTCATCTATTCCAGTTTTAGATGCAGCATCCATTTCTAAAACATCGATATGATTAGAATTGGTTATTTCTTTACAAGATTCACAAGAGTTTATTGAGTCACAATTGCTTTTTTGAGAACTATTGTTCTGGCAATTCAAAGCCTTAGCAATAAGCCGAGCAGTAGTAGTTTTTCCTACGCCTCTTATGCCTGTTAAAAGATAAGCATTAGGAGTTTTTCCAATTTTGATAGCATTAGTTATTGTTTTAGATAATACTTCTTGACCAATTAAATCCTTAAAATTTTGAGGTCTATATTTTAGTGCTAAAATTTTATAATGTTTCATTTTATAGAGGCAGGCAACAACCTGAATAGTTTTCACTACGGCTGCTTCTTTTCAGACCTGACCGGGTTAATGAAACATCCACCTGATGCCCACCACGATTGATTATATCAAGATATTTTTAATTACTACAAGAGTAGAATTCTTTTTTGTGGACTAATTTTGCCTAAAATTAGAAGCTTCATAAACGCCCAGAATATCTAAGCTTTCTGTATGAAAACCGAGTTCTTCCATAGCATTTTGAACAGATTTTTCTTCAAGGTGGCCCTCAAAATCTAAATAAAAGTTAGTTTGTGCAAAAGTATTTTTTACAGAAAAACTCTCAAGTTTTGTCATATTTACTTGATTGGTTGCGAATCCTCCCAATGATTTGTAAAGAGCAGCAGGTTCACTTTTTAATCTAAATATACAAGTTGTAATATATTTTTTTTCTTTTTCATATTCTGGTTGCTGAACGTTCTTACCCATAATTAAAAATCTTGTTACATTTCCTTTCTCATCCTCAATATTTTCTTTAAGAATTTTAAGCTTGTAAATTTTAGCCGAAAGTTTAGATGCAATTGCTGCAATTGAATTATCCTTTCCATCTGAAAGTTCTTTGGCTGAACCTGCAGTATCGGCTGAAATTATTGTTTTATATTTTTTTTCCATTATTATTTTTTGACATTGTCCTATCGCTTGCGAATGACTTCGTACATATTTTATATCCTCTAACTTTGCACTTTCTTTGGCGAGAAGATTGTGTTCTACTTTTTGAAAATGTTCTGCGTGAATTTGTAGTTTATATTTTGGTAAAAGATAATGAATATCTGCTACCCTACCAGCTAATGAATTTTCTAAAGGTATTACTATCTTATAGTCATCGTTTTCAAATGCTACTTTAAACGTCTCTTCGAAAGTTGCACAAGTTTTTATTTCAGGATTTTCAAAAAGTTCGTTAATTGCAATGTGAGAATAGGCTCCAAGTTCGCCTTGAAATGCTACTTTATTTTTTTTCATTCTTCATTAACTCCTGGACATTCCTTAAATCTTCTTCGGTATCTATGCTTAAAGGTGAAGAAGGTGTATAACCAATATGTATTTTCATATTATTTTCTAGCGCTCTAAGTTGTTCTAAATTTCTATCTAATTCTTTTTTTGTTCTATCTAAACTTACATACCTCAATAACGCTTCTTTAGTAAAGGCATAAATTCCTATGTGATGATAGACATGTTTTTCTTTTATATTTTCATTATTTCTAAAAAAATCTATTGCTTCTTCAAACTTATCTACTGATAAAGCATTTTTAGTTGCTACCTTTACATTGTTGATATTTTCAATTTCTTTATTATCTTTAAATTTACTTCCAAGTGTCGCAATATCACATAAATTTCTACTCATATAATTAGATAATATCTCGATGGCAGATGGATCTATATTGGGCATATCTCCTTGTAAATTGATAATCGTTTGAGGTTTCCTTTTTAAAAATTTATCAAAAACTTCGAATATTCTATCTGTACCAGTTTTATGATCGAGTCTTGTTTTTACACAAATTCCTTTTGCTGAAGTTATTAATTCATAAATTTGTTGGTTAGGTGATGCAACTATAACTTCCCCTATATTTGCTTTCTTTGCAGCCTCATAAACATGAAGTATCATTTCTTTGTTGTTTATTTTTTTCATAGGCTTGCTCGGTAATCTTGTAGCTTCAAGCCTGGTTGGAATAATAATTACGTTTTCAGTCATATATTTATGCGGCTAAAAAGTCGCAAAAAAGTATTTTATAATAGAGTTTTTTATTTAAACTCATGTTATATGTTTGAGATACTTATCAAGATATGGATAGTTTTGAAATAAATAAAATCATTGCCGCTATACTGCTTACAGCGTTAATAGTCATAGGTATTGGAAAGATAGTTGACGTCCTTTTTTATGTGGAGAAACCTAAATTATCTGCCTACAAAGTTGAGGGAATTGACAGTGCTGGTTCTACTCAAGAAGTTTCAGCTAAAACCGCAAAAGTGGTTGAGGCCGTAGATATCAAGACTTTATTAGCTATGGGTGATGTAGCTCATGGTGAGAAAGTTTTTAAAAAATGCTCTGCCTGTCATATGATAGCGGCTGACGGTAAAAATAAAATCGGTCCTAATCTTTGGGGTGTTATCGGTAGAACAGCTGGAGCAATAGACGACTATAACTATTCAAAAGCTATGAAGGCTTACGCGAAAGAATGGACTTTTGAAGAAATGAATTCTTATTTAATAAAACCACAGGCTTATATTAAAGGAACTAAAATGGCTTTTGCAGGATTAAGAAAAGAAAAAGATAGAGCTTCAGTAATTTTGTATATGAATTCAAAGAGTGCAAGTCCAAAAGCAATACCTTAACCTAAACACCAATTAATAATACTTTTTTGCGCGTGAACTCTATTATAGGCTTGTTGCCAAACAACTGATTTATTTCCATCTATAATATCGTCAGCTACTTCTTCACCTCTACCAACAGGTAAACAGTGCATAAATATACAATCAGTTTTAGCAAGTTTAAAAAGTTTTTTATTTACTTGATAGTCTTTTAGCGATTTCTTTTTTGCTTTTTTGTTTACTTTATCGTTCATAGAAACCCATTTATCGGTCATAATACAGTCTGCATCTTTTGCAGCTTCTCTTGGATCTTTAGTAACAAAAATTTTAGATTTATTCTTTGAAGCCCATTTTAATATCTTAACACTTGGGCTGTATTTTTTTGGACATCCAATTTTTAAATTAAACTTAAACTTCACAGCAGCCTCTATAAATGAGTTAGACATGTTATTATTGCCATCACCTATCCATGATATAGTTTTTCCTTCTATATTTCCGTTATTTTCCTCAAAGGTTAAAATATCTGACATAACCTGACATGGGTGACTTTGATCCGATAATCCATTTATCACAGGTATCTTTGAGTACTTTGAAAACTCTTCAAGATTTTTGTGAGAAGAAGTTCTTATCATTAGAATATCTGCATATTCGGATAAAACTCTGGCAGTATCTTTTAAACTTTCATCTCCTTTTCCATAATGTATTCCATCAGGATTTAAAATCATGGAAGATCCGCCTAATTGTTTTATTGCCAAATCAAAAGATATTCTTGTTCTTGTCGATGGTTTTTCAAATATCATTATCATTGATTTTCCATCTAAAGGTTTATCTGC
>CACAAD010000030.1 GCA_902530455.1 uncultured Pelagibacteraceae bacterium
ATTTTACAGATAATATATTTTTTTTTTCAAATAAATTCTTTTGTTTTTTTTCTTTCTCATAATAAGAAATTAAACCTCTTTCACCACCAATCATATTTGTTGCAATATATAAAGTTAATAGAATATTTAATAGCAGCAATTTCTTTTTTGTTAAAAAGTTAAAAAGTCTCATATTTAAATTTTAGCCATTTTTGGCTGATTTCCAAGCCTCTCTTCTATTCTTAAAAGCCTATTATATTTAGCAACCCTCTCTGATCTAGCTAAAGAACCTGTTTTAATTTGAGAAGAATTAGTCGCAACTGCTAAATCAGCAATAAAAGTATCTTCTGAGTCGCCAGATCTGTGAGAAATTATTGTTTTAAAATTGTTATCTTTGGCAAGTTTTATTGTTTCAAGTGTTTCACTTACAGTTCCTATTTGATTTGGTTTTATTAGAATGGTGTTAGCAGATTTTTCTTTAATTCCTTTTTCTAGTCTTTTTTTATTCGTAACAAATAAATCATCTCCGACAATTTGGACTTTAATTTTCTGAGTTAAATTTTTCCAATTTTCCCAATCGTCTTCTGAAAAAGGGTCTTCAATAGATTTAATAGGATATTTTTTTACAAGATCTAAAAAATATTGAACATTTTTTGGAACCTTAAGCTCATTTGCTGCTACATCTAAGCAAATTGATATATCCTTACCTGGATCAAATCCTGATGCAGAAATTGAATTTATAATTAACTCTATAGCCTCTTCATCAGATCGAAGGGATGGTGCAAATCCACCTTCGTCACCTACGCTTGTAGAGATTTTTTTACTTTCTAGATCCTTTTTTAAATTTTGAATAACCAAAAAAGACATTTGCATACATTCTGCAAAATTCTTTGCGCCATCTGGTCTAATCATAAACTCTTGAATTTCAAGTGAATTGTTAGCATGAGCACCTCCATTAATAATATTCATTAAAGGATAAGGCATATAAAAAGATTTATTTTCATTTTTAATATATTCATAAATTTCTTTTTTTGAAAATTTTGCAGCAGCTTTTAAATTTGCAATTGAAACCGCTAAAATAGAATTTGCTCCTAGGTTTGACTTGTTTTCTGTGCCGTCTAAACTTATTAAAATTTTATCAATCTCACTTTGATTAGTTGAATCTTTATTTTGTAATGCTTTGGAAATTTTATTATTTATGTTTTTTACAGCATTAAAAACACTTTTATCAAAATAATCCTTATTTTTATCTCTAAGCTCATGAGCTTCATAGCGACCTGTAGAAGCCCCGGATGGCACTATTGAGTTACCAATAGTATCGTCTTGTAAAATTATCTCGGCCTCAACTGTAGGGTTGCCTCTGCTATCAAAGACTTGTCTGCCTTTTACACTTTTTATTTTTGACATTTTATTTAACTAACTTATCGATTTCAGTTAATTTTTTTAATAAACCTTTTAATTCATTTAGTGGAACCATATTAGGTCCATCTGAAGGAGCGTTATCTGGATCTTCATGAGTTTCTATAAATATTGCACCAACTCCAACTGCTATTGCAGCCCGGGCTAAATGAGGAACAAATTCTCTTTGACCTCCACTTTTTTCACCCATGCCCCCTGGTTGTTGAACTGAGTGAGTTGCATCAAAAATTATTGGAAAACCAAATTTCGACATTATTGGCAAAGCTCTCATATCTGATATAAGTGTGTTATATCCAAAACTTGCTCCTCTCTCAGTTATTAGTATGTTTTTATTCCCTGAGTCTTCTATTTTTTTTATAACATTTGCCATATCCCAAGGAGCTAAAAATTGTCCTTTTTTAACATTAATTATTTTTCCTGTTTTTGCTGCAGCAATTAACAGATCAGTTTGTCTACATAAAAATGCTGGAATTTGTAAAACATCTACATGATTTGCTACTATTGAACATTGTTCAGCTGTATGGACATCAGTTAAAACTGGTACACCCACCTCTTTTCTTAGTTTGTCAAAAATAGGTAACGATTTATCTAATCCTAAACCTCTTTTTCCTTTAAGACTTGTTCTGTTGGCTTTATCAAAAGATGTTTTATAAATTAAATTTATACCTAAAGCACTTGTAATATTTTTTAATTCGGTAGAAATTTTTATTGCATGTGTCTCGCTTTCAAGCTGGCATGGGCCAGCTATTAAAGTGAAAGGTTTATCATTTCCTATTTCAAAATTATTACATTTTACTTTTTGATTGGTCATTTTTTTGAGTAATTTTTTGCAGCCTTTATAAAAGAAGAGAATAATGGATGCGGAGTTAAAGGTCTAGATTTAAATTCAGGATGAAACTGAACTCCTATAAACCAGGGGTGATCATTTAATTCAACTATTTCTGGTAATTTATTATCTGGAGATAGACCTGAAAAAATCATACCTTTATCCTCAAATTTCTCTTTGTAATTAATATTAACTTCATATCTATGACGATGTCTCTCATTTATTTTTAAGGAATTATATATTTTGCTTACCTTTGTGTCTTTTTTAAGTCTAGCTTCATAACTACCTAAACGCATAGTCCCACCCAAATTTTTGTCAGTCCCTTTCATTAATTTTCCATCTTTTGTCCATTCACTCATCAAGCCAACGACTGAAGCTTTGGAGGGACCGAATTCGCTAGAGGTTGCGTTTTTAATATTTAACTTGTTTCTAGCAAATTCAATTACTGCCATTTGCATTCCAAAACATATACCTAAAAATGGAATATTATTTTTTCTTGCAAAATTAATGGCTGCTATTTTTCCTTCAGTACCCCTTTTACCAAACCCGCCTGGTATGAGAATTCCTGATGCATCTTTCAATTTATTTTTTATTTCACTTAATTTAAGTTTGTCAGATTCAACTCTTATCAAATTAACTTTTAAATTATTATCAATACCTCCATGGGTTAAGGCTTCATCCAAAGATTTATAAGCGTCTTTTAATTCAACATATTTTCCAATAATTGCAATATGAACAATATTTTTTGTGTTTAAAACAAGATTTGTAATTTTTTTCCATGGTTTTAAATTGACTTTACTCTTTGATTTAATCTTAAAAAATTTTAAAACTCTCTCATCTAATTTTTCTTTGTTAAAACTTATTGGTGCTTCATAAATAGTTTTAACGTCAACTGTTTCTATAACATCCTCAATTGCCACATTGCAAAATAAAGAAATTTTTTTTCTTTGATCTAATGGAATAGATCTTTCAGATCTACAGATTATAATATCAGGTTGGATACCAATGCTCCTTAATTCTTTAACAGAATGTTGAGTTGGTTTGGTTTTTATTTCATCTGAAGCCTTCATATATGGGACTAACGTTAAATGAATAAATAAGGTTTTTTTCCTCCCTACTTCATTAGAAAACTGCCTAATAGCCTCTAAGAATGGAAGGCTTTCAATATCACCGACTGTTCCGCCAATTTCACAAATTACAAAATCCTCTTTTGAAACATCATTTTTAATAAACTCTTTTATTCTGTTTGTAATATGCGGAATGACTTGAACAGTTTTACCTAAATATTTACCCTGACGTTCTCTTTTAAGAACATCATTATAAATTTTTCCTGTTGTAATGTTATCGGATCTTTTTGCAGATATGCCAGAAAATCTTTCGTAATGACCCAGGTCTAAATCAGTTTCAGCACCATCATCTGTTACATAAACCTCTCCATGTTGAAATGGACTCATTGTCCCTGGATCTACATTTAGATAAGGATCTAATTTTCTAATTCTTACTTTATAACCCCTTGATTGTATTAAATAAGCTAGTGAAGCTGATGACAAACCTTTTCCTAAAGATGAAACCACGCCGCCAGTAACGAAAATATATCGCGCCATGGAAGTATGTTATATCTGATAATTTTATAAAAAAAAAGTTTTTTATTTATTGGGCTCTGGTATTTGAGGCAAACCTGTATCTTGGCTTTCTTCTGATTCTAAAAC
>CACAAD010000031.1 GCA_902530455.1 uncultured Pelagibacteraceae bacterium
TTTGGAATTATTTCTTTTTTCAATATCTATTTCTAAATTTACACTTTGTCCTACTTTAATTTTTCCTTTTTTAATATCTCCTGAATGAACAAAAAGATCTCCCATTTTTTTTTGAGTATCTACTATATTTATTTCGCACTCAGAGGTGTAAATTATGCCTTGATCTCCTACCTGACCACCTGACTCACCGTAAAAAGGTGTTTGATTTGTTATAATTTCAATTTTATCTCCAGCGCTTGCATTATCAACAAATTTATTATCTTTTGATAATTTTAAAACTACTCCTTCGGCTTTATCAAATTCATAACCTAAAAATTCTGTTGGTTTTAATTCATCTCTAATTTTAAACCATCTTTCTTCGATAAATTTATCTCCAGATCCTTTCCAATTTGCTCTTGCTAAAGCTTTACTTTTTTCCATTTCTTTTTCAAACGAAGAACTATCTACTTTAATATTTTTTGTTCGTAAAATATCTGCAGTTAAATCAACCGGGAAACCATAAGTATCATACAATTTAAAAGCTATTGATCCTGGAAGAATATCATTTTTAACTTGGAACAAATTTTCATCAAGAATTTTCATTCCTCTTTCTAGAAGAGAGGAAAATTTTTCTTCCTCATTTTGTAAAGTTTCAATTATAAGATCTTTACCATTTGTTAATTCAGGATAGCTGTTTTTCATCTCATTTAACAAAATATTAAAAAGTTTATGAAAAAGAGGTGATTTACTTCCAAGAGAATGAGCGTGTCTCATACCTCTTCGCATTATTCTTCTTAAAACATAACCTCGACCTTCGTTTGAGGGCAAAATTCCCTCAGCAATTAAAAAACTACTTGCTCTAAGATGATCAGCAATAACTCTATGACTAGCTATAGTTTTCTCATTAATTGAAGTTTTAGTTATTTCTGATGATGATGCCATAATTTTTTTAAAATGATCAATTTCATAATTATCGTGTGTGCCTTGAAGCACAGCAGTCATTCTCTCAAGACCCATGCCTGTATCAACAGATGGTTTGGGAAGATT
This sequence comes from uncultured Pelagibacteraceae bacterium, assembly GCA_902530455.1. GTDB lineage: Bacteria > Pseudomonadota > Alphaproteobacteria > Pelagibacterales > Pelagibacteraceae > Pelagilacustribacter. Next base: position 1,027 of record CACAAD010000031.1, read on the forward strand.
AATTCTTTTTTCTTTAGAAATTTGTTCGTATTGCATAAAGACTAGATTCCATATCTCAATAAATCTATCTCCATCTTGTTCTGGGCTGCCAGGTGGTCCTCCTTTTAATTTTTCTCCATGGTCGTAAAAAATTTCAGAACATGGTCCACACGGTCCAGTGTCACCCATCGACCAAAAGTTGTCTGCTGTTGAAATTCTTATTATTTTATTTTCATTAAGCCCAGCTATTTTTTTCCATAAGTTAAAAGAATCGTCATCTTCGTGAAAAACAGTCACAGAAAGTTTGTCTTTAGGTAGTTTAAAATCTTTTGTTAATAAATTCCAAGCATGATGTATTGCTTGCTCTTTAAAATAATCGCCAAATGAAAAATTTCCTAGCATCTCAAAAAATGTATGATGTCTTGGGGTGTAACCTACGTTTTCAAGATCATTATGTTTCCCACCCGCCCTTACACATTTTTGTGATGTTGTTGCTCTTTTATATGGTCTTTTTTCTAGTCCGGTGAAAACATTTTTAAACTGGACCATTCCAGAATTAGTAAACATTAAAGTTGGATCGTTGTTAGGCACAAGATTACTTGAGTCCACTATTTGATGATTATTTTTCTTAAAATACTCTAAAAACTTTTTTCATCTGTAAGTAAAATTTGGCTCATATTTTATTAAATACAGATATTTTTAATGTTGTCTACAAAAGAGATTAGCCTGTTTTTTGCTTTCCATTGTCGACAACTAAGCAAATTTCTGATTTCGTAAGAAATCTTTGGCCAGTTCCATTATCTAGTGAAAACATTCCACCTATCCCCTTAACTGCATCTATCGTTAAGTCAGTATGTTTCCATTTTTCATATTGATCGCCATTCATATAAAAAGGTACGCCGCCTATTTCACCTAATTTAATATCGTTATCTCCTAAAGGAAATTCTCCCTCTTTAAAACACATCGGAGCACTGCCATCGCAACAGCCTCCTGATTGATGAAACATTAATTTTTCACCATATTTTTCTTGTAGTTTTGATAGCAAACTTAATGCTGCATGTGTGGCTGATACTTTCATTTTTTGTGTCCGGCCCATGATTTAGAATCATGAGCCAGTATATATTATTGGTTAAAAGAAGCCCAATTTTTTCTCAGCATAAGAAACGTGTAAGTTCTTATTCTGTCTATAATGATTAAGCATCATTTTGTGAGTCTCCCTACCTACGCCTGACTGTTTATAACCGCCAAATGGTGAATGTGCTGGATAAGCGTGATAACAATTAGTCCACACTATACCTGCTTGTATCGCTCTTCCCATTCTATAAGCAATATTACCGTTTCGAGTCCAAACCCCTGCGCCTAAACCGTAAAGAGTATCATTCGCGATTTTTAACGCGTCTGCTTCATCTTTAAATTTAATAACAGAAACAACTGGTCCAAAAATTTCTTCTTGAGAAATTCTCATATTATTTTTAGCTTCAAAAATAGTTGGTTGAATATAATTTCCTTTATCCAATCCACTATTTAATTTAGCCTGAGATCCCCCAGTAAGAACCTTTGCACCCTCTTTTTTCCCTAGGTCAAGGTAAGATTTAATCTTCTCCACTTGTTCTACAGAAGCTTGTGCCCCAATCATAGTTTCCATTTTTAAAGGATTGTCCTGAACAACCGCTTTAGTTCTTTTTATACATCTTTCCATGAATTTATCATAAATAGACTCTTGAACTAATGCTCTACTCGGGCAAGTACAAACCTCACCCTGGTTTAAATTGAACATTACAAAACCTTCAACACATTTATCTAAGAAATCATCATCTTTTTCCATAATGTCTTCGAAGAAAATATTTGGAGATTTTCCGCCTAATTCCAAAGTTATCGGAATTATGTTTTGTGCAGCATATTGCATGATCAATCTACCTGTTGTTGTTTCTCCAGTAAAAGCTACTTTAGCTACTCTTTTAGAGGAAGCTAAAGGTTTCCCTGCTTCTAGTCCGAAACCGCTTACGATGTTAACCACACCCGGAGGTAATAAATCTCCAATTAGTTCCATCATAACCATAATTGATGCTGGTGTTTGTTCAGCTGGTTTTAAAACCGAACAATTACCCGCTGCTAAAGCTGGTGCTAATTTCCATGTCGCCATTAATAATGGAAAATTCCACGGAACTATTTGACCAACTACACCAAGAGGCTCAGGAATATTATATGAATATTGAGAATTGCTAATTTCTGCTACAGAACCTTCTTCTGCTCTGATTACTCCAGCGAAATATCTCCAGTGATCAATCACCAAAGGTAAATCTGCTGCCATACATTCCCTGATTGGTTTGCCATTATCTAAACATTCAGCTGTTGCTAATAAATTTAGATTTTTTTCCAATACATCAGCTATTTTATACAAGATGTTTGATCTTGTTGTGATGTCTGTTTTTCCCCACTCTTTAAAAGCTGCGTGAGCTGCATCTAATGCTGCCTCCACATCTTTTTCGTTTGATCGTGCTACAGAACAGATAATCTCATTAGAAATCGGGCTAGGATTATCAAAGTATTTTCCCGATTTAGGTTCAACGAATTTTCCATTTATGTAATTACCGTATTTTGCTTTAAATGGAAATTTAACCTTTAAATGAGAGGTATCTAAAGCTGCAGACACTTTTGAGCTTTTAGCTTGTTGTGTGCTCATTTCCCCTCCTTGTTATTTCTTAATTAAACCCAATATTGACAGACATGTACAGACTTAATCAATAATTATTTTTGATTACAATTTAAGGTTGATTCAATTTTAAGTTGTCTAAAATTTCATGGGAAACGAAGATAGGGGGTCAATGACCCCCTTAATTTTGAAGATGACTATTTATCTTCGTCTTTGCTAATCTTTTCTTTAGGTGATGG
>CACAAD010000032.1 GCA_902530455.1 uncultured Pelagibacteraceae bacterium
GCATGAGATCTTTGTACAGCTAACCATGACTCTAATTGTGATCTACCAAACTTTTTTTTCTCTTTTGGATGCCAGCCAATTGCGGTTGGGTAGAATAATATTTCTGCACCTTTAAGAGCGGTTAATCTTGCTGCTTCTGGAAACCACTGGTCCCAACAAATTAATGTTCCTAAATTTCCCTTTTTTGTCTTAAAAGATTTATAACCAAGATCTCCTGGTGTAAAATAAAATTTCTCATAATATTGTGGGTCGTCGGGTATATGCATTTTTCTATACTTTCCTAAAATTTTTCCGTTTTCATTAATTACAACACTTGTATTATGGTAAATTCCTGATGTTCTTTTTTCAAAGACTGATATAAGTAAAATTAAATTTAATTCTTTGGCTAATGAAGAAAAAATTTTTGTCGTTGGTCCAGGGATACTCTCTGCTAGATTAAAATTGGAATGTTTTTCAACTTGGCAAAAATAGTTTGTTAAAAATAATTCAGGCAAACATACTATATTAGCACCTTTTTTTTTTGCCAAGTGAATCTTTGAGATTGCATTTTTTGCATTTTTTTCTTTATCAGATGACATTTTCATCTGTATTAACGCTAATCTTGTTTTCTTCATATTATCAAAATATTTTTTGGAAATTTCTTCTTTGTCTTTTTTTCCAATTTTGCCTATGAAAAGCATCACTAGCAATTAAGGGTAATACACTAGTTGCTTCTGCAAAAACCATTTGCTCTTTAGAGATATCTACTTTACCCCAAGAACTTGCCTCTTTTAAGGTTGAGCTACTACAAGCACCATCTCTAGTGTCAGCTACAGTTATTTGTATAGCATACTTGTGCATTTCAACTTTTTTACCAAGTAGCTCTGCGCATACGACAGTGTCTTGCACAAAATTTTTTGGAACTCCACCACCAATCATTAATAAACCCGATTGTTTTGATTTAAGTTTTATTTCGGTTAACTCTCTAAATTCTCTTATAGAATCTATAGTTAGATGTCTTTTAGGGTTTTGTTCTTGATGCATTACTAATCCAAAACCGGCAGAACTATCTGTAAAAGCAGGACAAAAAATTGGAACATTATTATCGTATGCTGTTTCAATTAAAGAATCTTTCTTTTTTGAATTCTTTTTTAAAAACTTCCCCATTTCAGATATAAATTCCCTTGAAGTATAACTTCTAGGTTCCAAAGAATTTGCTATATCACAAATTTTTTGATCACATGCTTGCAATTCTTCCTCATCAATGTAAGTGTCATATATTCTATCAACGTAGTTATCTCTTAACTTGGTATCATCTTCAAACTGAGAACCCTGATAATGTTTAAAACCTAGTGCTTCAAAAAAGTCCATATCAACTATAGAGGCTCCTGTAGCTACAATAGCGTCCACCATATTGTATTTAACTAAATCTGAATATAATTTCATACAGCCTCCAGCTGAAGTAGACCCTGCTAAAGTTAAAAAAATAGAGCATGATTTATCTTCAATCATTTCATTAAATATTTTTGATGCATTTGCAGTATCTCTAGAAGTAAAAGACATTTTACTCATAGACTTAATTATTTCTCGAGCATCAAATTTTGTTATATCTATGTGTTCGATAGGCTTGTTAAGAAATGATTTTTTATTGTGCCCTGAATTAGGACCATTCTTTTTATTCATTAAGCTACTAAGAAATTAAATTTACCAGCATTATTGTATAATGACATTATAGGTTTGTCATTTAGCTCGACAATAGTATCTGAATAAAAACCATTAAATTTAGTCCTAAAAGTAAGTCCATAAGCTCCTAATTGACCTAACTCAATATAATCACCTTCTTTAATATTATTTGGTAATAAAAAAGGTCCTTTCATATAATCTAAACTATCACAAGTTGGCCCGTAAAAATGGAAAGCTGTTATCTTCTTAGATTGAACTCTACCGTTAGTGATCAATCTTGAAGGTAATATAAAATTTGGTACACCCGCATCAAATAAAGACCCATAAGTTCCATCATTAATATAAAGTTTATTTTTTTTCCTTAGGTTTACTCTCACAATTGTAGAGCCACTTTCAGCGACTAAAGCTCTTCCAGGTTCACAAATAATTTCTGGCATTTTTTCTAATTTTAATTGTTCTAAACCCATTTTAATTTCATTAAAGTAATTTTCTAATGGTTCGGGTTTTAAATCTGGATAAATAGAAGGAAATCCTCCACCAACATTGATAGTGTCAGGAATAATCTTAGTTTTTTTAATTACATTTGAAATTTCTTTTAGCCCCTTTGAAAAAGAAATCTTATGCATACATTGAGAACCTACATGAAAACTAATACCTAACTTTTTTGCATGTTGTTTGCAAAGTCTTACTAAGCCTAAAGCTTCACTTGTTAAAGCTCCAAACTTTCTGGACAGGTCTAGTTCTGCATGTTCATTAGATACTGCGATTCTCACGAACAAATTTAAATCTTTTGCATTTTTAGTTGAGTCTAATATTTTCATTAATTCTTCTTTTGTATCCAAAGAGTAATCTCTCACATTGTAATTGAAGTATGCTGATGCAATATCCTCTCTACTTTTAATAGGGTGCATAAAATATAATTTAGATTTAGGGCTCAATTTTCTTATAAGTTTCACTTCATTTATTGATGCAACATCGAATCTGTCTACACCGTTTTTAATAATGTGTTTAAGAACATACTCATTTGGATTGGTCTTAACAGCGTACAATATTTTGCCTGGGAACTTATCTCGAAAAGTTTTAACGGAATTTTTAATGGTATCTGGACGTATACAGTATATAGGATTAACTGGTTTAAGTTTGTTAACTAGTTCGTTAACGTTACTAAATTTTTCCATTTCATGTGTCCCCAATTAATTAACACAAAAGAGCTTTCAAAAAATTTATAAAAAACTCTTATTCGTTCGTATTTAGTGTTTTTTCACCTTATGTAAAGAAAAAAATGCATGCCTGATATGATAGAATCTTTTACTGAGCAGGTTGTAATTGCCTTAAGAGTACCTATATGTGAAATTATGAGAAAGACAAGTTTACAGACTCCACAGCTAAAAATAAGTGATTTTGAAGATAAATCCTTATTAATCCTTGATGATGATGATCCTTTTAGAGGTAGATTATCCAGAGCAATGGAGAAAAAAGGTTTTATGGTGAAAGAGGTTAAAACGGTTGCAGAAGGGCTTGAATTCGTTCAAAAAACGCCCCCAAACTTTGCTGTAGTAGACCTAAGGCTTGAGGATGGAAACGGACTTGATGTCATAAAAGAGCTCTCTAAAAAGAAGTCAGACAGTCGAATTGTGATGCTGACAGGATATGGAAATTTACCTACTGCTGTAGCTGCAGTTAAAGCTGGAGCAATAGATTATATAGCTAAACCTGTTGATGCAGACGATGTAGAATCAGCTTTGCTAGCTGCTCCTGAGTCTAAAGCAAAGCCACCAGAAAACCCGATGTCTGCAGACAGGGTTAAATGGGAACATATTCACAGAGTTTTTGAATTATGTAATAGAAATGTTTCAGAAACAGCCCGAAGACTTAAAATGCACAGAAGAACTCTTCAAAGAATTCTATCTAAGAGATCTCCAAGATAAAACATCTTTACCTAACACTGTTATAAAAATTGCTAATATGGAGATTTTTAATATTTCCGCAGGTAAAAAAGGTAAAGCTCCTAAAGCCCACAATTTCTCTATTGGATAAAAGTTAAGTAACCAAATTAAACCAAAAATATATATGAAAGAAACTGAAAAAGCATAAAGTAAAAAATTTAAAATAAGACGGGTGATCAAATTATATTTGAAATCAACTTTTAGCAACCCAGAAAAAAAAACTGCTGGAATAAATCCAAGAAGATATCCCATTGTAGG
>CACAAD010000033.1 GCA_902530455.1 uncultured Pelagibacteraceae bacterium
ATTTCAGCAGGGGATAAAGACTCTGAAATAAGAGTTGGTAAGTCTTCAGTCCATTTTATAATATCAATTTTTTCACCATGAAGTTCATTTACAATTGTCTGCACTCTGCTCCCTCTCATTCCAACACATGCGCCTACAGGATCTATAGAAGTATCTTTAGAATAAACACAAATTTTAGCTCTACTACCAGGATCTCTAGCAACTGATTTAATTTCAATTATTCCCTCATAAATTTCTGGAACTTCTTGAAAAAAAAGTTTGGCTAAAAATTGAGGATGGGCTCTTGATAAAAATATTTGATGACCTTTAAGTTCTTTTTTTACTTCGTAACAATACGCCTTAACTCTTTCACCAGTCTTAAGTACTTCTCTTGGAATAAGTTCATCTTTTTTAATAACTCCTTCCGCCCTTCCTAGGTCAACAATAACGTTGCCGTATTCTAGTCTTTTAATTATTCCACTTAATATAAGTCCTTGTTTATCTATAAAGTCCTCATACTGTCTATTTTTTTCAGCCTCTCTTACTTTAGAGTTTATTACTTGTTTTGCACTTTGTGCCGCTATTCTTCCAAAATCTATTTGGGGAAGATCTTCGTAAATTTTATCACCTACCTTCAATGTTTCTGATTTATCATTGTTCATAGAATTGGCGTCTGTAAAGGTAATTTCGCGACTAGGGTCTTCGACAGTTTCGACTATATCTAGAACTTTTTGAATACTTATATTGCCAGTTTCCCGATCAATTTTTACAAGAATATTATTGTTCTGACCAAATTTTGTTAAAGCTGCTTTTTGTATTGCGCTTTCCATTGATCCAATTACGATATCTTTATCAATTGATTTTTCATTAGCTACAGCATCAACTATTCTCAATAATTCAAGTTTGTCCAATCCTCTATTTAACATTTTTAATTCTCCTAAAAAAAAATGGGCTAGTGCCCATTTTGTAGTTCTAAATTTTTCATTATTATTAAAGAAAAATTAAGGTTTTTTCAAGATTACACCTTTTTAAAAAATGACGTTTTATCTGTTTTTTCCCAAGAAAATTCACCTTTATTTGTCGGTTTTCTCCCAAAGTGACCGTAAGATGACGTTATCTCATAAATTGGCTTATTTAAATTGAGCAATTCTCTTATTCCCCGAGGTGACAAATCAAAATTATCTTTGATAATCTTTTCAACTTTAGATGTTTTACTTTGATCTTTATCTCCTAATTTTACATATATTGATAATGGCTTAGAAACTCCGATTGCATAAGATAGTTGGATCAAACATTTTTCTGTTAAGCCAGATGCTACAATATTTTTTGCTAAATATCTTGAGACGTAGGCTGCCGAGCGATCAACTTTTGTAGGATCTTTGCCTGAGAACGCTCCTCCGCCATGTGGAGCGGCTCCTCCGTAAGTATCAACAATTATTTTTCTTCCAGTTAGACCGGTGTCGCCATCAGGTCCTCCAATTATAAATTGTCCTGTAGGATTAATATAGATTTCCGAATTTTGGAGATCACTCAATAATTCTTTCGGTATAGATTTATTTATGTAAGGCAGTATTATTTGTTTTACCTTTTCTAGGTCCAAATCTTTAGAGTGTTGTGTTGAAATTACTACCGATGTTACTTTTTTAGGTTTTCCATTTTCATATAGCATTGTTACTTGACTTTTTGAGTCTGGTTCAATCCCTTTTAACTCTCCTGACTTTCTATCTAGTGCCATTAAGCGTAAGATTTTATGTGAGTAAAATATTGGCGCTGGCATTAAATCATCCGTCTCATTACAAGCGTATCCAAACATAATCCCTTGATCTCCGGCACCCTCGTCTTTGTTATCTTTTGAGTCTACACCCATTGCTATATCAGTTGATTGTTCATGAAGATGGGACTCAATTTTTGTTTGCTCTTTCCATGAAAAACCCTCCTGGTCATAACCTATATCTTTAATACAATTTCTTACTTTATCTATGATTTCTTCTTTACTAATATTTGGTCCTCTTACTTCACCTGCGAGAACAACTTTGTTAGTAGTTGTTAAAGTTTCGCAAGCCACTCGGGCGAAAGGATCTTTGGATAAATAACTATCTACTACCATATCAGATATTCTGTCACATACTTTATCAGGGTGGCCTTCAGAAACCGACTCGCTAGTAAATAAGTAATTTTTTTCAGTCATTTTTTTTGTACTTTAAAAAGATTAAACAATATGTAAATAAAAGAGCAAAAAATATCAAATCATTTTTATTTCCATTATTCTTTTCTATTACCGGCAAACTGTACTCTAGATTCCCAGTTTCATTGTTTTTAAGACTTTTGATGATTTGTCCTTTGTTATTTATTATAGCGCTTAAGCCTTTATTTGCTGATCTTATAACAAAAGAATCGCTCTCAATAGCTCTATAAATTGATTTTGAAAAATGCTGATACGGGCCAATAGAATCACCAAACCAGCCGTCTTCTGAAATATTTATTAATAAAGTTTTTTTTGATTTAATTTTTTGAATTAGTTCTGGAAAAATTATCTCATAACAAATTAAAGGTATTATATCTATTCCACTATATGAAAAAGTTCCATCTTTAGTGCCTTTACTAAAGGATCCAAAACCCTCTGTAACTTTTTTGAGTCCAAATTTTTCTAATATATCATGAAAAGGTAAAAATTCTCCAAAGGGAACCAATTTAACTTTATTATATTGAAATATTTTATTTAAATTGTTGTCCACTAAAACAAAACTGTTATAAAATTTATTTTCATTTTGGCTCAAAGTATTTATTCCAAGAATAATAGAATGGTTGGAAGAAAAATTTTCTTTTATTAAACTTCTATACTTCTCTATTTCGAAAAAATATTTTCCTGATAATGCGCCCTCAGGCCACACAAACAATGTTTTTTTACTTTTTTCAATATCACTATACTTAATGAGTTTTTTTATTCGTTCAGATGTTTCTTTATCAGATAAATTATATTTTAAATTAAAATTTGGTGAAACTATTTTAATATTTATTTGATTATTATCTTTAAGATAATTTTGACTGTTTATTTTGTTATTATTAAGTACATAATTTCCGTATATGTAGCTTGAAAAAAATGTTACTAAAAAAAAACTAGAAATTAAAGTTTTATATTTGTATTTTTTAATAAAAAAAACACTTGGTATGCAAAAAAAAGTTATTGATAACAAGTTAAATGCAAATAAACCAATAGGGTTTAAAACTTGAATTATTTCAATAAACCAGGACCAACTATAAGCCCAAAGATTCCAAGGGAATCCAGTTAGTAGTTTTGCTCTTAAATAATCTACGGCAGATATTGTAGCACAAAACAAAAAGATAGACCCTAAATTGTAATTTAAATATTTTCCACAGATTAAAGAGCCAAATCCATAAAATAATCCAAGTGATAGGGGGAGTATTATAATTGTTAAAGGTATTAAACTCTTAAAATATTCATCAAATTGTAAAGAATTTGAAATCCAATACGTTCCTGTTAAGAAGAAACCAATCCCAAAAAAATATCCTACATAAAATAAATTTATTAAATATGGTTTTTTTCTATATTTGTTTTTTGATCTCTTATTTATGTAGCACAAAATAAAAAAAAGACACGGGAATATGAAAAAATTAATAAATGTATAATTGTATGGTTGAAAAGAAAAAACAGAAAGACAGCCCAATAAGAAAGGAATTATAAATACCAATAATACTCTATTGTTTATA
>CACAAD010000034.1 GCA_902530455.1 uncultured Pelagibacteraceae bacterium
TTAAGAGCTGTATTTTCTGTTCACAATGAACCTTTCCAAATTTGGGCAAGTAAAAAATCTAAAATAAAAGATTTTAAAGGCTTAAAAGGGAAAACAGTAAACATCGGTAACCCAGGTTCTGGTCAAAGAGGAACTATGGAAGAGTTAATGAAAGCTATGGGAGCAGATATGAGTATGTTCAAAGCAACTACAGAACTTACTTCCTCTGAACAAGTAAAAGCTCTTTGCGACGGTAAAATAGACGCATTCGGATATTCAGTAGGATTTCCTAATGGTGCTATGGAGCAAGCAGCAACTTGTAAAGCAAAAGCTAGCCCAATAAATTTAACTGGTGCGCCAGTTCAAGGTTTAATTGATGGAGCTGACTATTATGCCAAAGCTGTAATTCCAGCCGGCACTTACTCAAACCAGAAAAAAGACGCTACAACTTTCGGTGTTAAAGCTACAGTTGTTACAAGCGCTAATGTTTCTGAAGAGTTAGTGTACTTAGTTACAAAAGCGGTAATGGAAAACTTTGATGATTTCAGAGCTCAACATCCTGCTTTTGGACCTCTTGAAAAGAAAAATATGATAGCTGATGGTTTATCAGCTCCATTACACCCAGGTGCAGTTAAATATTATAAAGAAGCTGGATTAATGTAATCTTACTTCATAATTAAATAAAAAAGGCCCAATATTTTTTGGGCCTTTTTTTTATAATATTGTATCTTCTCATTAATGAGTAAAAATATAAAAGACAGTATTAAACAAAAAATTTCTGAAGATATCTCTCCAACTAAAAATTTATCCGGTTTTCATTTAAAAATTGTTATGGGAATAGCTATCATTTGGACGTTGTTTCAACTTTGGTATGCTTCTCCATTTCCTTTCTGGTTCAATTTTGGCATGTTCAAGGGTTTGCCAGCAAGAGCAATTCATTTAGGATTTGCACTTACACTAACATTTCTAATATTTCCAATAGCAAGAGGAAAAAATATTTCATTTTTAGATATTTTAATTTGTTTGGTTGCAGCTTTTTGTTGTCTTTATATCTATTTTTTCTATGACGATTTAGTGAATAGGGGAGGGATTTTATTAGTAAAAGAATTTTTTGGCTTTAAAGTTCCTGTTGAATTAATTATTGGTACTTTTGGTATTTTAATATTATTAGAAGCAACAAGAAGAGCTATAGGCTTACCTTTGGTTATTATCGCAATTTGTTTTCTACTGTTTTCATATTTTGGAAAATACGCACCAGATATTATTTCTCACGGTGGTCTTTCTCTAAAAAGATTAGTAGGTTTTCAATGGTTTGACCAAGAGGCAATATTCGGAATTCCAATTGGTGTTTCAGTTGATTTTATCTTCTTGTTTGTTTTATTTGGAGCATTGTTAGAAACCGCTGGTGGCGGAAAATATTTTTTAGACTTAGCTTTTGCAATGGTTGGTAAAATGCGAGGAGGCCCAGCTAAAGCTGCGATACTTGGTTCGGGAATGACGGGAATGATATCTGGATCTTCGATTGCAAACACAGTTACTACTGGAACATTTACAATTCCAATTATGAAAAAAACTGGTTTCTCACAAGAAAAAGCTGGAGCAATAGAAGTTTCATCTTCAGTTAATGGTCAAATAATGCCACCTGTAATGGGCGCTGCTGCTTTTGTCATGGCAAGTTTTATAGGTGTTACTTATTTTGAAGTAGTTAAACACGCTTTCCTACCTGCAGTAATTTCATATATTGCCCTGTTTTATATATCTCATTTGGAGGCATTAAAATTAGGTCTTAAAGGAATGGATGATGCAGACGTTCCTCATTTAAAGAAAACTTTTCTTTCTGGTTTACATTTTTTAATACCAATTTTCGTTTTAATTTTTTTACTTGTTTACATGAGATATACAGCAGGATTTTCAATTTTTTACGCAACTTTATCTTTGATCTTGGTAAATTTAGTAAATCGCATAATTAAAAATCCAGACTTTAAAACTGGTCTAACTGACTGGTACAATCAAACAATCGTTGGACTTCAAAAGGGTGCAATCAATATGGTCGGAGTTGGTATTGCAATAGCTACTGCAGGTATAATTGTGGGTGCTGTTGGTTCAACAGGTTTAAGTACTAATTTAATAATAGTTATAGAAACAATAGCGAGAGACAATGTAATCATCTTAATTTTACTTACTATTATACTTTGTTTGTTGCTTGGTATGGGTCTCCCAACAACTGCAAATTATGTTGTTGTAGCATCTCTTATGGCAACTGTTCTTGTCGATGTAGGAAATGCATCTGGTTATATTTTCCCACTTATCGCTGTTCATTTATTCGTATTTTATTTCGGTTTAATGGCTGATGTAACGCCACCAGTTGGTTTGGCGTCATATGCAGCAGCTGCAATTTCTGGAGGTGATCCTCTCAGAACTGGTCTGCAAGCTATTTGGTACAGTTTAAGAACAGGTATTTTACCCATAGTTTTTTTATTCAATCACGAACTTTTACTAATTGGTGTAGATAACATTTGGCAAGCATTAATAGTAATAATTACATCTTTAATTGGAATTTTAGTGTTTACTGCTGCAACTCAGCAGTGGTTTATAAATAAATTAAAATGGTATGAAATTATAGCATTCTTAATAATCTCCATATCCTTTCTAGCCCCAGATTATGTTTTAAGCAAATTCTATCCGAAGTTTAATGAGCAAAAACTTATAGCTGAAAATATTCAAAATCTTTCCTTTGACCCTGCAAAAGAAGTTCACATCAAGGTAACTAGAGTTACTGAATATGGAGAAAGATATAAGCTATTTGTAATTGATAGAGAAAAATTTAAAAATGAATATAACTTAGAAGCATATGGAGTTATTTTGTCTGAACAAAACGAACAATTAATAGTAGATAAATTAAACTGGAAGGGTGAGGCTAAAAAATTAGGAATGCAAATGGGTGATATCATAAGTAATTTTAAAATTGAAAATCCTGACAGACCTAATAAAGCAATAGTTTATCCATTTTCATTTTTATTATTAATTTTTGGGTATAATAATTATAGACGTAAACAAAAGTGAGCAATTATGTTACAGCAGATTTACAGATGGTTCTGCTATATTGGAATTCACAGATACGATATCATTGATACCAAGTATGGTTTTGGCGCAGCGGGATCAACCGAAACAGTTAAATGTAAGGACTGTGGCATCACGAAAATAAGACAAAAAAACTAAATTTGTTATGAAAAAAAGATCATTTATTAAAATAATTTTATATGGATTAGTCTCTCTTATTTTGCCATTTAAATTATCAGCAATAGAGAAAAAAATTATAAATCCCGACCTAACTGACGAGCAAAAAAGAATAATGTTTGGAGAAGGCACTGAAAGGGCTGGTACTAGTCCACTAAATTTTGAAAAACGCAAAGGTTCATATCATTGTGCTAATTGTAATGCTAAATTATTTGAGTCAGTTTCAAAATTTGATAGTGGAACAGGGTGGCCATCTTTTAACGAGGCTATACCTGGAGCTTTTAAAACTAAAGTTGACTATTCCTTTGGTATGAAAAGAATTGAGTATCATTGTGCCAAATGTGGCGCTCATCATGGGCATGTATTTAATGATGGGCCAGGACCAAATGGAAAAAGGTACTGCA
>CACAAD010000035.1 GCA_902530455.1 uncultured Pelagibacteraceae bacterium
CCTGAGCTAATATTTTTGTAAGTGATGCTCCGCCCACAGTATCAACGACACCGTCCCACGTTCCTTTCTCCAATAACTTACTTTCTCCTTCAAATTCTTTTCTATCAACAATATTTTTTGCACCTAAATCTTTCAAATAATCATTTTTATCTTTTTTTCCTGTCACAGCATAAACATTGTAACCCATTTTTGATAAAATCATAATTGCAATGCTTCCTACTCCACCAGTAGCTCCGGTTACAAGAACGTCGTTTACTTTTTCACCTAAAAGAAGTTCTTCTCTAGCTTTAATCGCAAATGAACATTGTAAAGCTGTAAACCCTGCAGTGCCTAACATCATAGATTGTTCAGTATCAATATTTTTTGGATTCTTAATTAAGAAATTTGAATCTACTTTTGCGTACTGCGAAAACCCACCATAATACATTTCTCCAACTCTAAAACCTGTGCAAATTACATTTTCATCTTTTTTAAATTTATCATCACCACTTTCGACAACCTTGCCAGAAAAATCAATACCAGGAACAAATGGAAATTTTCTAACTATTTTTCCACCATCTTTTAGGATTAAAGCATCTTTATAATTCAAACTTGAGTAATCAATTTTGATTAAAACATTTCCATCTTTTAAATGACTGCTGTCGATTTCTTTGATATCTCTTGCAAATTTTTCGTTTTGGTTATCTATAACTACTGCTTTGAATTTTACAGCCATTATTTTCCGATGTGCTTTAGATATCTATTTTGAAGTGAAAGATCTTCTTTAAATGTTCCTAAAAAATAATTTGTAAGAGTCATCGCTTTTTCTTTTTTAATACCTCGCATAGTCATACACTGGTGGGAGGCATCTATAGTTACGGCTACACCTTTCGCTTCTAATCCACTCATTAAAGTCTTAGCTATTTGCATATTTAATCTTTCTTGAGTTTGTAATCTCTTAGCATAGACTTCTACGGTTCTAGCTAGTTTACTTAAACCAACGACTTTTTTGTTTGGAATATAAGCGATATGAATCACACCGATAATTGGAGCCATATGATGCTCACAATGACTCTCAAAAGAAATATTTTTTTCTAATACCATGTCATCGTATCCATCAACATCTCCAAAAGTTTTATTTAGAACTTTGCTGGCATCTTGATGATATCCACTGAAATACTCCTTAAATGCTTTAACCACCCTTTTTGGTGTTTCTTTAAGACCTTCTCTATCTGGATTTTCGCCTATCCACTTCAGAATAGTCTTGAAAGCATCCTCTACTTCTTTATCAGTGACCCCACCCTGATTTATCGATGATTTTTCTAAATTTTTTACTAATTTCATAATTTTTTAAACACTATTATAGGACATATGTTGTTAATGCAAATTGCAATTTTGTCTTTTTTTCACTATTTTAGCTACATGTTTAAAAAAAGGGACAGTGTTTTTGAAGTTGAAGAAGGAAAATTTTTGTCTCCTAAATTTGATAGCCAAGGGCTAATTCCAGTAATTACAACAGACAGTAAAACTGGAGAAGTTTTGATGCATGGGTATATGAACTCTGAATCTTTGAAAAAAACTATAGAAACAAAAGAAGCCCATTACTGGAGCAGGTCAAGAAAATCTGTTTGGCACAAAGGAAAAATAAGTGGTTTTACTCAAAAAGTAATTCAAATAAGAATAGATGATGATCAAGATTCTATTTGGTTAAGTGTTGATATAGGAAACGGTGCTAGTTGTCATGTAGGTTATAAATCATGTTTTTATAGATCGATACCATTAGGTAAAATAGATCATTCTGAAAAAGTTGAGATGAAATTTGAGGAAAAAGAGAAAAAATTTGATCCAGAAAAAGTTTATAAAGGACAACCTAATCCAACTAAACTTTAAAGATGTCTAAAGAAACTCAAAAAAATGTTTTTGGCGAACCTATCGAACCTTGTTCAAATGAACCTTTAACGGGTTGGTTTAGAGATGGGTGTTGCAATACTGATAAAAATGATCGTGGAGTTCATACTGTATGTGCAAAAGTTACTAATGAATTTTTAGAATGGTCCAAAAAAGTAGGAAATGATTTAATCACACCGCATCCCGAGTTTGGTTTTCCTGGTCTAAAAGATGGAGATTGTTGGTGTATATGTGCTACTTGGTTCGCGAGGTCAATTGAAGAGAATAAAGCTTGTACTGTTTTTTTAAAAAAAACAAATATCAAAACACTCGAATTAATACCTTTGAAAAAATTAAAAAAATTTGCTGCTGATTTGTCTTAGTAAATTTTTGATCCTCGAGTTTTAATTATTAACTCAAGTTCTTGAAATTCTTTGCAGTTACAGTTTTTAAGAACTGCCAGTCTTTCTTTTGCTTTTTCAATTCTATTTGTTTGAACATAAAGTTCACCTAGGTATTCATTAATTCCGTTATGCTTTGGATCTAAGCTTAAGCCTTTTAAATAAAACTTTTCTGCTTCATTAAAATTTCCAGACTTTCTTGATGTAAAACCCATATAATTTAATATGTCCGGGTTGTTTTTGTCTTTTTTATTAGCTGTTTCTAACTTGTTGTAAGCTTCTTTATAAAGTTTAACTGCTTTATCTTTTTTATCTTTTTTCTCAAGTTTTCCTGCTCTTTTAATTAATTTTACAGCTTCGTCATACATTGAGATTTTTGAAGAACTTCCACTATCTCCACCAGCTGCAAGTGCAAAATTGTTTATAAAATAAAAACTTATTAAAAAAATTAAAATATTTTTCATAATACCTATTTAGTATTTTTTTTTCAATTTGTCATGCGACAGATGATCTTCCCCCGTCAACTCCAATAATCTGTCCAGTTATCCAGGAACTTTCTTTACTTAATAAAAAATTCACTAAAGAAGAAAAATCATCACCTTCACCTATTCTTTTCAATGCATGCATTTTTGCAATACTTTCAGCCATCTTTTCATTTTTTAACATTGGTCCAGCCATTTTTGATTTTGAAAGACTTGGTGCTATACAATTTACTCTTATATGGGGCGCAAACTCAGCAGCCAATGCAACAGTTAAGCCCTCTACAGCTGCTTTTGCAGAACTTATGATGCTATGATTTAAAAATCCTTTTCTAGCAGCAACAGTTGAAAACAAAACTATAGAACCTTTATTTTTTTTTAATTTATCATAAGTCGCTCTTATAATTTCAGTTGCAGATATTAGATTTAAATTAAAGCACTGCATGTAATCACTTTTTTTTGTAAGTTTTAAAGGCTTTAAATCTATAGATCCAACACAAAAAGCTAAACCGTCAATTTCTTCATTTCCTAAGTCGCTAATAATTTTGTCACTAAAATTTTCGTTTAATGCATCGGCCACAGTAAAGGAAGAGCCAAGTTCATTTGCTAGACTTGAGACATCTTTCTCGTTCCTACCTACTAAATGGGTTTTTCCTCCGTTTTTTTGAATATTTTTTGAAACTGCGGATCCAATAGAACCAGTAGCGCCTATAATTAATTTTTTCATAATGTTAAATACCATGATCTGAGAAATTGGACAGCCTAATAATGACGCGTGTATTTTGTAATAAAAACAATATAAATTGATA
>CACAAD010000036.1 GCA_902530455.1 uncultured Pelagibacteraceae bacterium
GGCAACCGCTACAGCGTTTGGGTCATTAATTTCAGTTTCCTCGGCTTTAGCGAACCATTTTTTGAATAATTCTATTGGATTATTGGCTTCTTCAAAGCATTTATCCAAGCCAAGAGAGTTTTTGCCATTATTTTGATTCATAATTTATTTAAAATAATTTATACATTAAATAACTATGTCTTTTAATACTTTTGGAAAAATTTTTAGGTTCACAACTTGGGGGGAGTCACATGGGCCAGCTATTGGCTGTATAGTTGATGGTTGTCCGCCAAATATTCCTATTTCTGAGAAAGAAATTCAAAAAGATATGGACAAGAGAAGGCCGGGGCAGTCAAAATTTACGACCCAAAGAAAAGAGAGTGATAAAGTTTCCATTTTATCTGGAATCTTTCAAGGGAAGACTACAGGCACTCCCATTTCAATGATTATCTATAATGAGGACAAAAGATCTAGAGATTATGAGTCTATCAAAGATAAATTTAGGCCGGGTCATGCTGACTTTACTTATTTCAAAAAATACGGAATAAGAGATTATAGAGGTGGTGGTCGCCAATCTGCTAGAGAAACTGCAAGCAGAGTAGCTGCTGGGGCGATAGCTAAAATCGTTTTAAAAAAAATTATTGGAAAAAAATTTAGTATAGTTGGGGGTGTAACTCAATTAGGTATAATGGGATGCAATAGTTTAAAGTGGAATGATAAAGAAATAAGAAGGAATCCATTCTTCTGTCCAGATAAATCATCGGTAAAATTATGGGAAAAATATTTATTGGGAATTAGAAAATCAGGTTCATCTTGTGGGGCAGTAATTGAACTTAGGGCAAGAGGTGTTCCGGTTGGATTGGGGGCACCAATTTATTCAAAATTGGACGCGGAGATAGCCTCTGCATTAATGAGTATTAATGCTGTTAAAGGAGTTAATATTGGAGCTGGGATGGGCTCTGCATACTTAACTGGAGAGGAAAATTCTGATGAAATTCGAGGTGGTGCAGGAAAAATTAGTTTTAAAAGTAACAAGGCTGGAGGAATTTTGGGCGGTATTTCATCGGGCCAAGAAATTATTGCATCGTTTGCGGTTAAACCAACTTCATCTATTTTAAATAGTAGGGAGACGATAAATAAAAAAGGAAAAAATACTAAAATTTCTGTTAAAGGCAGGCACGACCCTTGTGTAGGAATTAGAGCTGTACCTATTGGTGAAGCTATGCTGGCGTGCGTAATATTAGATCAGTATATGATGAATAAAGCGCAGTGTGGTTAATTTGATAATTTATTTTTATTTTTTGCAAATATAATGTTGGATTTAAGAGCTTCTTCGATTTTTTCAACAATAGAGTTAAAGTTTAAACCAGCTTTCTCATACATTTTTTCAGGAGTATCCTGGTCTATGAAAATATCTGGCAAAAACATTGATCTAAATTTTAGTCCTTTGTCGAAAACACCTCTATCAGAAAGAAGTTTCATTACGTGAGAACCAAATCCTCCTATTGAGCCCTCTTCTATTGTTAAAATTAATTCATGGTTTGAGGCTATCTCAAGAATTAATTTTTCATCTAATGGTTTAGCAAATCTAGCATCTATTATTGATATTTTAATTCCTTTTTTTTCTAAAATATCTTTAGCTTTTTTACATTCATCTAATCTGGCACCAAAATTTAGAATTGCAGCTTGTTTTCCCTCACAAATTATCTTTCCTTTACCTATTTCTAAAATTTCATCTATCCCTGGCAACTCAATTCCAACACCGTTTCCTCTTGGATATCTAAAAGCTGATGGTCTATCGTTAATGTGAATTGAAGTATTAATCATTTTAACTAGTTCTGACTCATCACTTGCAGCCATCACCACAAAATTTGGCAAAGTAGATAAGTATGTTATATCAAAAGAGCCAGCATGTGTAGGTCCATCTGCTCCCACTAATCCCGCTCTATCTATTGCAAATCTTACTGGGAGAGATTGCAAAGCAACATCATGTACAACTTGATCGTAAGCTCTTTGTAAAAAAGTTGAATAAATAGCAGCATAAGGCTTATATCCTTCAGTAGCTAAGCCAGCAGCAAATGTTACTGCATGCTGCTCTGCTATACCTACATCGAACATTCTATCAGGAAATCTTTTTTCAAATAAATTAAGACCGGTGCCAGAAGGCATAGCTCCAGTAATACCAATAATTTTAGTATCTTTCTCTGCATGTTTTATTAAAGTTTCTGAGAAAACTTTTGTATATGAGGGCACATTAGATTTTGATTTACTTTGTTGACCTGTAGAAATATTAAATTTTGAAACTCCATGATATTTATCTCCAGACATCTCCGCTGGTTTGTAACCTTTTCCCTTTTGAGTTATAGCGTGTATTAAAATTGGGCCCTCGTGT
Source organism: uncultured Pelagibacteraceae bacterium (assembly GCA_902530455.1). GTDB lineage: Bacteria > Pseudomonadota > Alphaproteobacteria > Pelagibacterales > Pelagibacteraceae > Pelagilacustribacter. The sequence goes on from CACAAD010000036.1 coordinate 2,372, forward strand.
TTGGATTTTTTCACATTTTCTAAAATTTGAACTAAATAATCAACATCATGTCCATCAATTGGTCCAATGTAGTAAAAACCTAGTTCGCTGAACAATGTACCTCCTGTAACAATACCTCTCAAAATGTCTTCTGCTTTCCCAGCTTTTTGGCTAAACCTTTTTGAAAATGCTGAGGTGATTAATTTAATTGTCTCTCTTAAACTAAAATATAGCTTTCCTGATAATAATTTTGCTAAATATTTACTCATCGCTCCGACTGGTTTGGCGATGGACATTTTGTTATCATTTAAAATAACAACTAATTTAGATTTTAACGCACCAGCATTATTCATTGCTTCATAGGCCATTCCAGCGCTCATAGCACCGTCTCCTATTACTGCTATAACATTATTATTGTCATTTGATAGTTTCTTTGCAACTGACATTCCTAATGTTGAAGAAATTGAAGTTGAACTATGAGCTGCACCAAATGGATCGTACTCACTTTCTTCTCTTTTTGTGAAGCCCGATAACCCTCCACCTTTTCTTAAAGTTCTAATTTCATTTTTTCTACCTGTTATTATTTTATGAGGATAACATTGGTGACTTACATCCCAAACTAATTTGTCTTTTGGAGTATTAAAAACATAATGTAAAGCAACAGTTAATTCTACTACACCTAGGCCGGCACCTAAATGTCCGCCTGTTTCTGAAACTACATCTATTAATTCTGTTCTCAGCTCTTCAGAAATTTGTTTTAAGTCTTTCTTATGAAATTTTCTAAGATCTGAGGGATAATTTATTTTGTCTAGTAATTTAGCCATTAATATTTTCTTTCTAAAATAAAATTTACGATATTTTTTAAATCGTTCGCCTTATTTCCATGTTTTTCAAGTTTTCTCAATATCTTTTTTTTTAAGTTAATAGCATAATC
>CACAAD010000037.1 GCA_902530455.1 uncultured Pelagibacteraceae bacterium
TTCTAATAATGTAATTTTATTATTCATCTTTTTAGTTTTTTTATATTCTTTTTATGCTGTAGCTGAGTATATTAAAAAAAATGAAAACAAAGATCCTAAAGAGGTTGTTATAGATGAGGTTATAGGCCAGGCTATTCCGATTTGTTTATTTGAAATAGCTCATGGTTCTGAAAAAAACTCTCAGGAAGTAATGCTTTTTTATATTTATATTTTTTTATTGTTTAGGTTTTTTGACATTAAAAAACCATTTCCAATAAATATTTTCGACAAAAATTATAAAAATAGTTTTGGTGTAATTATAGATGATGTTATTGCCGGATTATATGTTGTTTTAACTTTAATTATTTTTATGATTATCAAGTCAAGGTTTTTCTCATGAGTTTAAATAAAAAAATAGTATCTATTCTTAAAAAGAAAAAACTTAAATTAGCTATAGCTGAGTCTTGTACTGGTGGACTACTCTCAGGTTCAATTACTTCTGTTAGTGGTGCGTCTAAAGTCTTTTTAATGGGTTTAGTTACTTACTCTAATCAAGCTAAAATAAATATTTTAAAAGTGCCCAAAAAAATTATTCAAAAACATGGTGCTGTCAGCGTTCAATGCTGTTTGTCTATGGTTAACAATTTAAGCAAAATTAGTAAGAGTAAAGTGTGTATTTCTATCACTGGTATTGCCGGTCCTAAAGGAGGATCGAAGCAAAAACCAGTTGGGTTAGTTTATATTGGTATTAAGAAAGATAAGATAGTTAAAGTAAATAGATATATCTTCAAAAATCGAGGAAGAAATTACATTCAAAAAGTTACGGTAAATAAGGCTTTAAAGTTAACTCATAATTTTCTCTAATATTTGAGCTGCTAAAATATTTAATAAGAAGAAGATTACTATCACGTCAATGTAAAGTAAAAAAACTAATCTATTTCTAAATCTTCTTCTTCTAAGAATTTTCGGTTTATCAGGGCTAAATTCCTCTTTTTTATTTGGTTTAAAATCGTAAGAAAATTTCCAGTAATTTGTATCTGTTTCATTTGGGTCCCCTGTGTTAAAATATTTTATATACTCTACTAAATACCACCATAGGACCGAAAAAATTATTATTAGAGATAGGGTGCCAAACATTATTTATATAGTTCTAAAGCTCTTTTTTCAAAAGCGTCTGCAATTTTACTCAAACCAAAATCGAAGGATTTTTTCATTATTGCATTCAACAAATTATTTTTTAACTCAAAATCAATATCAAATTCAAGTTGTGTAGAATTATTAATTTCTTTAAATTTCCATTCATTTTTCAAATGGGTAAGAGGTCCATCAATATTTGTAACTAAAATTTTATCTTTTTCCTTATAGTAATGGACTAAGCTTGTATAAGTCTCATTAATTATGCTTTTGCCAACTTTTAAATCAGCTTTAATTTCGACTAAATCACTACTCTCTTTTTTTGTATGGACTTTGCCACTTAAGCACCAAGGCACAAACTCAGGATACTTTTCAATATCAAGAACCATTTCAATTAATTGATTTTTTTTACAGGGTATAATTTTTTTTATAGATGCGGATGACATTCAAGCTGTCTATTTCTTGTGTCTTGTAGTTTTTTAAAATCTTCATCAGCATGATATGAGGATCTAGTTAAAGGTGACGAAGAAACTAATAAAAAGCCTTTTGTTTTTGCTATCCTTTCAAACTCTTTAAATTCTTCTGGAGTATAATATTGAGACAGAGGATGATGTTTTGGTGAAGGCTGCAAATATTGACCTATGGTAATAAAATCCACTTCCGCAGATCTTAGATCATCCATAACTTGAATAACCTCCTCTTTATTTTCTCCCAAACCAACCATAATTCCGGATTTTGTAAAAACTTTTTTGTTAAATTTTTTTGCGTTTTTAAGTAATTCTAGTGAGGCAAAATATCTAGCTCCTGGTCTCACTGTAGTGTAAAGCCTTGGAACAGTTTCGATATTGTGATTAAAGACATCAAGATCAGCTTCTAAAATTTTTTTAAATGAGTCTCCCTTTCTTAAAAAATCTGGGGTTAAAACTTCAATTGATGTTTTAGGATTCATTTCTCGAGTGGCTTCAACAACTTTATAAAAATGTTCTGATCCACCGTCTTCTAAATCATCCCTGTCGACAGATGTTATTACAACATGTTTTAAATTTAAATTTTTTACAGCTTTTGCAATTTTTAAAGGTTCGAAAATATCAAGAGCTTTAGGTTTTCCAGTTTTTACATCACAGAAAGCACAAGCTCTGGTACAAGTATCTCCCATAATCATGAAGGTAGCATGTTTTTTGCTCCAACATTCTGTAATATTAGGACAATTGGCTTCTTGGCAAACAGTTACTAAATTATTTTGATTAACAACTTGTTTGGTTTGAAAAAAAACTTGAGAGTCTACAATCTTTGACCTGATCCATTCTGGCTTTCTTTTAATGGGATTGAAAGGTTTATTAACTTTTTCCGGATGTCTTTTGTTTCTATTTATCATTTTAATTTAATAATTATTTCTTTAAGTCGATCTAAAGATAATTGAATCGGTGTCAGCGGATTTTTAATCTCATGTGCAAGTTTTCTTGCGACTGTTTCCCAAGCCTCATATCTTTCTGTTACTAAAAGCTTATCTTGTTGCCTTTTTAATCTTGTTATCATGTTGTTAAAGTTTAAATTTAGTTTTTTTATTTCGTCATCTGCTTCAATATTTGGAACTTTTGCGTCAAGTTCACCTTTACTAATGTTTTCTGAAGCACTGATTAGATTAATTATTGGTTTAGTAAGTCTTCTTGCAAATGAAATGGCAACTGCGGTTGATATAAATAATAACAAAGTTACTACTATTATATAAATAATGGCAAAAGTAATTTTAATACCAGTTTGACTGTTTTCTACTGAATAATAAAAATCGACTGCTTTCTCTGTTTCATTAAGATATTTTAAAATTTCTGGGTCAATATTTCTTGAAATATAAAGAAAGGTATCTATTAAAGAATTTAATTTAATCATTGCAGAAGTTTTATTTTCTAAATTTCCAGAGATAACAACTGGCCCCCCTTTCAAAGCTTCATCTAGGGTTTCCTCACCTGGCAATACAAATTCATCGGTAGAAACACCAGTTTCTGAAAGCAAAATATTTCCTGCACTATCAATTAAATAA
>CACAAD010000038.1 GCA_902530455.1 uncultured Pelagibacteraceae bacterium
AACTAGACAAAAAATCAAGGCTAATAGGCATTGATCCTGGGAAAAAGCGTATAGGAATAGCTATTTCAGATGAAAACAAAAAGGTTGCTACTCCATACACAACTATAATTAAAAAAGATTATTCCAGTTTTTTGGTTGAAATAAAGAAAATAGTCGATGAAAATACTATTAAAGGTATAGTGATTGGAAATCCCATAAATATGGACGGCTCATCTGGTTTTTCATCTCAATCAGCAAAAGACTTGGCTATAAATTTATCAAAAGATGTTACACAAAATATCACAATGTGGGATGAGAGATTATCAAGTGAAGGGGCTTTCAATTTGTCGAGCAATTTAGATATAAATGTAAGTAAAAAGGTCCAAAAATTAGACGAAAATGCGGCTCAATTCATATTACAAGGGGCTTTGGATTATTTAAATAAAAATAATACTTGATAAGATAGCGCAAAAGGCCTATAGAGTTGATTTTAATGGCAGTAGTAAAAAAGATTTCAGCTATTAAAAACTCACCCAGACATCTATTAGGTATTCAAAACTTATCAATTTTAGAAGCTAAAAAAATTTTAAATGTAGCAAAAACCTTTATAAAATTAAATAGAGGTAATACTAAAAAACTAGACACATTAAGAGGCAAAACTCAAATTAATTTATTTTTTGAACCTTCGACTAGAACACAAAGTTCGTTTGACTTGGCTGGCAAAAGATTAGGTGCTGATGTTATGACTATGAATATGAGTAATTCCGCTTTAAAAAAAGGTGAAACTCTTATTGATACGGCTATGACACTTAATGCTATGCATCCAGATTTAATTGTAATAAGACACCAAGACTCGGGAGCGCCAAATTTACTTTCACAAAAAGTTAATTGTGCTGTAATTAACGCAGGTGATGGTAGGAGAGAACACCCTACTCAAGCATTGCTCGATGCTTTAACAATAATTAGTCGTAAAGGTAATATTGAAGGTCTCAAGATAGCAATTTGTGGAGATATACTCCATTCTAGAGTAGCTAGATCAAATATTTATTTAATGAATATGCTTGGAGCAGAAGTAAATGTAATTGCTCCTAAAACATTAATGCCAAAATCAATTGAAAGATTGGGTGTGAAGTCTTTCACTAATATGAAAAAAGGTTTAGATGGTTGTGACATTGTTATGATGTTGAGATTACAAAATGAAAGAATGCAAGGATCATTTCTTCCCTCTAAAAGAGAATACTATGAGTACTTTGGTTTAACTCCAGAAAAATTAAAGTTTGCTAACAAAAACGCTTTGATCATGCATCCTGGCCCAATGAATAGAGGAGTAGAAATAGATACTAAATTGGCTGATGATATTAATGTAAGTCTAGTAAAAGAACAGGTTGAACTTGGAGTGGCTGTTAGAATGGCATGTTTAAAATTATATTGTAAATGAATGAAAAAATTATAATAAACGCTAGAATTGTTGACCCATCCCAAAAATTAGATGAAATGGGTTCATTAATTATTGATAAAAATGGAAAAATAAAAGCTATTGGTAAAAAAGTAACTAAAAAAGATTGTCCAAATGCTGAAGTAATTGATGTTAAAAAAAATCTAATAATACCTGGTGTCGTTGACATGAAGGCATTTGTTGGTGAACCGGGATTTGAATACAAAGAAAATTTTAGAACTTTAAGTCAAGCAGCTCTTGCAGGTGGTGTAACTTCTATTGTTACGATGCCTAACACAAAGCCTATTATAGATAATGTCTCCATGGTTGATTTTATAATGAGGCGTGGACGAGATAAATCAAAAATTAATCTCTTTCCGTGTGCTTCTCTCACAAAACAAATGGAAGGTAAGCTGATGACAGAATTTGGGTTATTATCAGCAAAGGGAATTATTGGATTTAGTGATGTAAACAAAACAGTTCAAAATACAGAGACTATGGCAAGGATAATGGATTATGCATCCGATATTGGTGTTTTGATTATGCAACATGCTGAAGATTATGAATTATCAAAAAATAGATGTATAAATGAAGGTGAAGTATCAAATAGACTTGGTTTAAGTGGAATATCACCAATTGCTGAAAAAATAATTATAGAGAGAGATCTCTCTTTATTGAGTGAATTCCCATGTAGGTACCATATCAATCAAATTTCATCTCAGAATTCTTTAGATGTTATTAAAAAAAATAAATTAAATGGTAAAAAATTTAGTGTTGGGGTTTCAATAAATAATATTTCCCTTAATGAAAATGATATTGGGGACTTTAAAACATTTTTAAAACTATCTCCTCCCCTTCGATTTGAAGATGATAGAAAAGCACTAGTAGAGGGAATAAAAAAAGGACTTATTGATGTTATAGTTTCAGATCACACCCCTGAGGATGAGGAAAGTAAAAGACTTCCTTTTGCTCAAGCAGCTACTGGTGCAATAGGCGTAGAAACTCTCTTGCCTCTTGCACTGGAACTATATCACAACGAGTCTCTACCTCTTAATAAGATAGTTGAATGTCTAACTATAAATCCGTCAAATATTCTTAAAATCAATAAGGGCACCTTAAAAAAGGGGTTTGATGCAGATATTTGTGTTATTGATTTAAATAAACCTTGGGTAGTCAAAGCTGGAAATTTAAAATCTAAATCTAAAAATACTGCTATTGAGGACAAAAGATTACAGGGTAAAGTTTTGATGACCTTTTTGAAAGGTGAACCTGTATTTAAAATTTGAATATGGTAATTATAATTTTATCTTTATGTTCATACCTTATTGGATCAATACCTTTTGGTTTAATATTTACTAAATTTTTTTTAAAAAAAGATGTAAGAAAAATTGGATCTGGAAACATAGGTGCCACTAATGTGCTTCGGACTGGCAACAAAGTTTTAGCTTTATTAACTTTATTTTTTGATATTGGCAAAGGATATTTAGTAGTTAAAATTTCTTTTTTTTATTTTCCTGACTTAATATATTTAATGGGACTAATTTGTTTAATTGGTCATATTTTTCCTCTCTGGCTAAAATTTAAAGGTGGTAAAGGAGTAGCAGTTTATGTTGGCATAATTTTAGCCCTATCA
>CACAAD010000039.1 GCA_902530455.1 uncultured Pelagibacteraceae bacterium
AAATCAAGATTTTAAATCAAAATGTAAAGTTATTTCAAGTCTTACAATGTTGGAACAAACCCAAATCTTTGGGTTGCCAGCAAACAAACTTGAAAAGGTCTTTAAGAGATCATGTACAATACCCGTAAAATTTGAGGGAAATAATGAGGAAAAATTAAGTTTAAAAAGCATATTATTAAAAATTGGTTTAGATTTTAAGGACGGAGGAAGAGTTTTAAATTTAGGTGATAGAGTTAATAAAGCTGATGCTATGAAGAAAATAATTAAAATGCTTAAAAAAAAGTTTAAATATAAACCAAAAACTATAGCAGTAGGCGACAATCATAATGACCTAGAAATGCTTAGAAATTCAGATATACCGTGTTTGGTAAAAAATGATAAGTTTATAAGTAAAGATTTACAAATTAAAAATTTGATAATATCAAAACAATCTGCACCAGAAGGGTGGGAAGAGGTTGTCAAATTGGCACTAGAAAAAATAAAATAAAAGGAATAAGTTTTGTAATGGGTGATTTTTCTCAAAATGGAATAATTTCAAATCTCCATGATTTTGGAACTAAAACTACAACTGACATAGAAAAAGAATTATTAAAATTTTCTAAAGAAAGAAAAATGGAATTAATTTTACCAAGCCTATATTCTGAGCTAGGGGGAGATGCTCTACCTAATATTGTAAAACAAATCGGTGAAACCAAATATCTTAATCATGTTATCATAGGTTTAGACAAGGCTTCAAAATCTGAGGCTATTAAAGCTTGGAAATTTTTTAAAAAATTAAACACACCTTTTACAATTTTATGGAATGATGGACCTAGGTTAAAAAAATTACATGAAGAACTTAAAATAAAGGGTTTAGCACCGAACGAGATGGGAAAGGGGAGAAATGTTTGGTATTGTCTTGGCATGTGTATTGCAAGAGATGAAGCTAGATCTGTCGCTCTTCATGACTGTGATATTATTACTTATGATAGAAGAATGTTAGCAAAGCTATTCTATCCTGTCGTAAATCCTTTTTTTAATTTTGAGTTTTGTAAAGGATATTATCCGAGAATAGCTAAAAAAAAAATGAATGGTAGGGTAGCAAGATTACTAGTATTTCCTTTATTAACTGCTCTAGAAAAAACTATTGGAAGAAGTGATTATTTAGAATTCATGAAATCATTTAAATACCCTCTTGCTGGGGAGTTTTCTTTCAGAAGAAATGTTTTACCAGAGCTAAGGATATCATCAGACTGGGGTATTGAAGTCGGCATTCTGTCAGAAATGCAAAGAAATTTTTCCCCTCAAAATATTTGCCAAGTCGATCTAGCAGATAAATACGATCACAAACACCAGGACTTGTCAGCAGATAACGAAAACAAAGGACTATCAAGAATGTCTTTAGATATTATTAAAACATTAATAAGAAAACTTGCAACACAAGGAAATACTTTTAGTCCTGAAACATTTAGATCATTAAAAGCTACATATTATCGATATGCATTAGATTTAATCGACATTTATAGAAGTGATGCTGAAATGAATGGTTTTAAATTCGATTCCCATACTGAAGAAAAAACAGTTGAGTTATTTGCTTTAAATATAATGAAGGCCGGTGATTCTTTTTTGAAGAGTCCTATGGATACCCCGTTCATTCCCACATGGAGTAGAGTGAAGAGCGCTATTCCTGATTATTTAAAAAGATTAAAAGAAGCAATTAATGAAGATAACAAAAATTACAAGTAATGTTATCATCAAAAATTCAGCAGTTATTAAAACAAAGATTAAATAAAATTTATCGTCCAGTAGATAGACATATCGATACAAATTTTTATCATAAAGAATTAGTACAGCTCATTAATAATTTTAATAAAAAACATAAAAAAAGAAAAAAAATTAATATCTCCGAAAAAACTACATTACTTATTACCTATGGAGATAGTGTCACTCAAAATGGCGCTGATCATACACTTAAACACTTTAAAAAGTTTTTTAGTAAATATTTATCTAGTTATTTTAATGCAATTCATTTTTTACCTTTTTATCCTTCCAGCAGCGACAGTGGTTTTGCAGTTAAAGATCATTATAAAATAGATAAAAAAATTGGTAGCTGGAAAGATATTAACTCTCTTTCAAAAACAAATTTGATAATGGCTGATATTGTTATAAATCACGCATCATCTAGAGGTTTGTGGTTTAAAAACTATTTACGAAACAACTCTCCAGGAAAAGATTATTTTCTAACTGTCGATAACAAGTTTAATACAAATAAAGTTATAAGACCCAGAGATCATAAACTATTAAAAAAAATAAAATTATTTAATAAAACTAGATATTTATGGAGGACATTTAGTGCAGATCAAATTGATTTAAATTTTAAAAATCCAAGAGTTTTAATGAGAAATATTAAAATACTAATAAATCTTTTATCTCATGGAACAAATGTTTTCAGACTGGATGCTATAGCTTATTTATGGAAAGAAAGTGGAACAAAGTGTGTTAACTTAAAACAAACCCATGAGATTATAAAATTTATTAAACTTGTAGGAAAAAATCTTAAATCTGAGTCAATTTTAGTTACTGAGACTAATTTACCGGAAAAAGAAAATTTGAGTTATTTTGGTAAAGGAGACGAGGCTAATTGGATTTATAACTTCTCTTTACCACCTCTTTTAGTTCATGCACTAAGTTTTGAAGATAGTTCAAAGCTATTAAAGTGGAGCCGTAAATTACCTCAAGCAAAGAAGGGAACAAGCTACCTAAATTTTATTGCATCACATGACGGTATAGGTATGAGGCCAGCAGAAGGTATATTAAATAATAAGACATTAAATACTTTTTTTAGGAGAATTAAAAAAAATGGAGGTGAATTTTCTTACAGGAAAATTCAAAAAGCTAGGAAAAAAATTTATGAGGCTAATATCACCATTTTCAACGCCTTGGAAAAAACTGATATAGATCCTAAAGCTAAATATAGTTTTGAAAGATATATTACGGCTCATGCTATCATGATCTCCTTTGAGGGAATACC
>CACAAD010000040.1 GCA_902530455.1 uncultured Pelagibacteraceae bacterium
TGCAACTGAATTAGCTATATTTAAACTTTCCATTTGTTTATTTATTTTAATTTTAAATATAAAATCAGAATTAGCCACTGTATTTTTATTTAATCCAAAACCCTCAGATCCAAATAGTAGGACGTTTCTTCCCGTCCATTTATTTTCAATAAAATCTTTATTTGATTTAGAGTCAAAAGCACTTATCCAAAAACCTTTTGTTTTTAAAAATCTTAATGTGGTGTTTATATTTGATACTTTAAAAATATTTAAATGCTCCATTCCTCCGCTTGCACTTTTAAATAACAATTTACTTTTAGAGGGAAAAGTCCGGTCTTTAACAATTAAACCATCTAAATTGAAACTTGTTGCACATCTTATAATTGAACCTATATTTCTTGGATCAGTAACCTCTTCTAATGCTAAAAAATTTAGATTTTTACTATCTTTTTTTTGCAAGAACTCTTTAATACTATCTTCATCAAAATTTTCAATTTCGGCAACAATATTTTGGTGTGAAATATCTTCCTTTCCACATAAATTATCTATTTCTTTTTTGGATTTATAAAAAACATGAACTTTTTTTATCAAGTTAATATTTTGATTTTCTCTATTTAATTTTTTTAAAGCATCCTCAGTAATAAATAGTCGATGAACCTTTCTTCTTGGGTTTTTTAAGGCTTCTGTCACCGCATGTCTTCCTACTATTAAAAAAGTGGACTTTTTCATAAAAATATTCGTTTTTTTTCAAATAATTAGCATATTTTAAAGCAAAATGATTTATTGCATTTATTGTACAATTGCTTATAAAACGCTTGTTGTTGAATGCTTTTTAAGTTAGTGGGTATCCCTAAAGAAAAATTGGAGGGGTACCAAAGCGGTCAAATGGGGCGGGCTGTAAACCCGTTGACTTCGGTCTTCGAAAGTTCGAATCTTTCCCCCTCCACCATGCTTAAAAGCGTTTAATAATAATATAGAGCGTGTTAAGTTTGGATTTTGCGGGTGTAGTTCAATGGTAGAACGCTAGCCTTCCAAGCTGGATGTAAGGGTTCGATTCCCTTTACCCGCTCCAAAAACAAAATTAAAAAAGAGGAAAAAAAAATGTCGAAGGAAAAGTTTAATAGAAGTAAACCGCATTGTAACATAGGTACAATCGGACACGTAGACCACGGTAAAACTACTTTAACTGCTGCAATTACAAAAGTGCTTGCAGAGGCAGGTGGTGCAAAGTTTGTAGCTTATGATCAAATTGACAAAGCTCCTGAAGAGAAAGAGAGAGGTATCACAATTTCAACAGCTCACGTAGAATACGAAACATCTAAAAGACACTACGCTCACGTTGATTGTCCCGGTCACGCTGACTATGTAAAAAATATGATTACTGGTGCTGCTCAAATGGATGGAGCTATTTTAGTAGTGAACGCCGCCGATGGACCAATGCCGCAAACTAGAGAGCATATTCTATTAGCTCGTCAAGTTGGAGTTCCTGCGATAGTAGTATTTTTAAATAAGATCGATACTGTCAAAGATAAAGAGTTAGTAGATTTAGTAGAGGAAGAAATACGAGAACTTTTAACCTCATACAAATTCCCAGGAGACAAAATTCCTATAATTAAAGGTTCAGCTCTTAATGCTGTTGAAGGCAAAGATGAGGCAACAGGAAAAAACGCTATTATGGAATTGATGAAAGCAGTAGATGAAACAATCCCACAACCTGATAGACCAAAAGATAAACCTTTTTTAATGCCAGTTGAAGATGTTTTCTCGATCTCTGGTAGAGGTACTGTAGTTACAGGTAGAGTTGAGCAAGGTGTAATTAAAGTTGGGGAGGAGATTGAAATAATAGGTATCACGGATACAAAAAAATCTGTTTGTACTGGTGTTGAAATGTTTAGAAAACTTTTAGATAGCGGTGAAGCAGGTGATAATATTGGTGCATTGCTTAGAGGTGTAGAGAGAGATGACGTTCAAAGAGGACAAGTACTTGCTAAGCCAGGCTCAGTAACTCCACATACAGAATTTGAATGCCAAGCATATATTCTTAAAAAAGAGGAAGGTGGAAGACATACTCCTTTTTTCACTAAGTATAGGCCTCAGTTTTATTTTAGAACAACCGACGTTACTGGAGAAGTTACCCTTCCTTCAGGAACAGAGATGGTTATGCCTGGGGATGACGGAAAATTTAGTGTCAAATTAATTACTCCGATTGCTATGAGCCAAAACTTAAACTTTGCCATAAGAGAAGGTGGAAAAACAGTAGGAGCTGGCGTAGTAACGAAGATAATTAAATAGGAGCGTAGCTCAATTGGTAGAGCGCCGGTCTCCAAAACCGGAGGCTGTGGGTTCGAGTCCCTCCGCTCCTGCCAATAAAAAATTATTATGAGAAATCCGTTAAAATTTATACAAGAGGTAAAGCAAGAGGCTTTTAAAATATCCTGGCCTACAAAAAAAGATACTATGACAGGTGCCTTAATGGTGTTTGGCTTAGCTTCAATAGCTGCTATTTTCTTTTTACTTCTAGATCAAATTTTAATATTTTTATTAAATATAATTTTAAACTTAAGTTTTTAAATGAACTGGTATATTGTACAGGCATATTCTGGCTTTGAAAAAAAAGTTGTTGAAAGCATTAAAGAAGAGCTTAAACGTCACAAATTAGAGAGCAGTTTAGATCAACTTTTAATTCCTACTCACCAAGTTACTGAAGTAAAAAAAGGAAAAAGAACAAAAAAAGAGAAAAAATATTTTCCTGGATATGTTTTGATTAAAATTGAGTTAACTAAACAAATCTATCATCTGATTAAAAATTTACAAAAAGTAAGTGGTTTTTTAGGATCTTCAAACAAGCCTACTCCAATTTCAGACAATGAAATTAAAAGAATTTTGGGTCAAGTTTCTGAAAGCGCGATTAATCAAAAAACAGGTATAAGTTTTGAAATTGGT
>CACAAD010000041.1 GCA_902530455.1 uncultured Pelagibacteraceae bacterium
ATCTAGTAGACGAATCTAAAGGAAATTTTTTTAAAAATACTTTCAAATATATAAACTTGGATGAAGACTCTCGTCTTGATTATTACTTTATTAATAAAAATGAAAGTAAAAACTTTTTTTACGAATTCTCTAAAGTGCAATTATCAAAAAATACAAATTTTAAAAAATACTTATTTTCATCAGGCATAAAATTTGGAAAATTTGAAAGTAATATTAAACTTAATGGGACCAATTCTTGTGGCGAAGTATATTCTGGATTATTTTTAAATAATAATAATCATCAAGAGGTTAAAACAACTATTCAACATTTAAAACCTAATTGCCAAAGCCATCAAGATGTAAAAAATGTCATTACCTCTGGTAGCAAAGGAGTGTTTCAAGGCAAAATCTTTGTGGAGGAAATAGCTCAAAAAACCAATGCTTACCAATTAAGCAAAGGACTTCTACTTGATAAAGACTCTGAATTTAGCACGAAACCCGAACTTGAAATTTATGCAGATGATGTAAAATGTTCACATGGTTCAACTTCAGGAAATATTGATAAAGATGCTTTGTTTTATTTAAAAGCAAGAGGAATAGAGAATAAAGAAGCAGTAAAAATGATCATAAAAGGATTTTTAGAGACTGTTCTAGAAAAAATAAAAAACAAAGAAATAATGGATATTTTGTTAAATCATTTTAATAAACATATAAAATATGAAAATAGATCAAATTAAAAATAATTTTCCTATATTTAAAAAAAAAATTAATAATAAACCATTAGTTTATTTAGATAGTGCAAATTCTTCGCAAAAACCTAAATCTGTTATTGATAGGATGTCTTATTTTTATGAGAACGAATTTTCAAATGTTGGAAGAAGTGTACATTCATTAGCTGTGACTGCAACCAATCGATTTGAAGAAACAAGAGATCTTGTAAAGAAATTTATTAATGCAAAGCACAGAGAGGAAATTATTTTTACAAAAGGCGCTACAGAAGGAATAAATTTAGTAGCAAATTCTTTTGGGGAAAAGTTTATTCAAGCAGGTGATGAAATTATACTAACTGAGTTGGAGCACCATTCAAATTATGTTCCATGGCATTACCTTAGAAACAAAAAAAAAGCAGTAATTAAATTTGCAAAAATTAACGAAAATCTTGAAATACAAGCAGACGAAATTAAAAAATTAATCACAAACAAAACTAAAATAATTGCCATAACACATATATCTAATGTTACAGGAGGTATAAGTCCCTTAGAAGAGATAATTGATTTAGCTTCATCAAAAAAAATTCCTGTCCTTATTGATGGAACCCAAGGGGCCCCACACTTAAAATTAGATATGCAAAAACTAGGATGTGACTTTTATGTAATCTCTTGCCACAAATTATATGGGCCTAATGGGCTTGGAATTCTTTATGGAAAGAAAAAATGGCTTGATGAAATGCCTCCTTATCAGGGCGGAGGTGGAATGATTAATGAGGTAAAAAAAGAAAATATAACGTTTGCTGAAAGCCCTACCAAATTTGAAGCCGGTACAATGCAAACTGCTGAAGTGGTAGCTTTTAGCGAGTCAATAAAACTAATTGAAAAAATCGGTTTGGACAAAATATCTGAAAATGAAAACGAAATTCTTAAATATGGTATGGAAAAAATAAGAAAAAACAATTCAATAAATTTAGTTGGCGATCCAAAAAATAAAGCTTCGGTGATATCATTTACTTTAAAAGGAATTCACCCGCATGACATTGCAACAATTCTTGACGACGATGGAGTAGCTATAAGAGCTGGGCATCATTGTTGTCAAATATTACATGAAAAAATTGGCATGTCTGCTACTGCCAGAGCCTCTATAGGACTATATAATACAAAAGAGGATATTGATATTTTAATAGATGCAATAGAAAAATGTAAAAAGGTTTTTAAAATATAATGGAATTAAAAGAGTTATATCAAGAAATTATTTTGGATCACGGTAAAAATCCGAGAAACTTCGGAAAATGTAAAAATTTTACCAGCGACGCAAAAGGTCATAACCCTCTTTGTGGTGATAAAGTTCATATTTATGCTCAACTAAATAAAGACAAAAAAATTTTAAACCTTAGTTTTGAAGGGGAGGGTTGTGCAATATCACTTGCTTCAGCTTCTATTTTAACTGATATTTTAAAAGGAAAAGATTTCAATGTTGCTAAAATTATTATTGATAATTTCTTGAACTTAATAAAGGAAAGTAAATCTTTAACGCTTAATAGTTTAAGTGATGATCAGAAGACTACTTTAATGTCTCTGTCCGGGGTTAAAGATTTCCCTATGAGAGTTAAGTGTGCAACAATGGCTTGGCATACTTTGTCTTCTGTTTTGGAAAAATAATATGAAATTAAAAGATAAAATAATTACTGAAGTAAAAAAAATTTATGATCCTGAAATTCCGGTTAACATTTATGATTTAGGATTAATTTATAATATCGAAATAAAAAATGATAATGAAGTTTTTATTGAGATGACTTTAACAAGCCCAAATTGCCCTGTAGCAGAAAGCTTGCCTAGAATGGTAAAGGAAAATATCAATTCAATTGAGGGAGTAAATAAAGTAGAATTAAAACTTGTCTGGAGTCCTCCCTGGACAAAAGATATGATGAGTGACGAAGCAAAATTAGAGTTAAACTTATGAGTGAACAAATTATTAAATTGTCTGATAGTGCAGCAGCCAGAATAAAAGAAATTATGTCAAACGCTGATAGTAAAACTATCGGAGTAAGAGTTGGAGTTAAAACAGGCGGATGTGCTGGTATGAGTTATTCAATGGAATATGCAAAAAATCAAAAACCTAATGATGAAGTGATTGAAGATAAAGGAGTAAAAGTTTTTATAGATCCTGCAGCAATTATTTATCTTTTGGGAACAGAAATGGACTATAAGAAA
>CACAAD010000042.1 GCA_902530455.1 uncultured Pelagibacteraceae bacterium
ACCTTTACCAATTATGTCTTACGGGGGGTCCTCTATGTTGGCAATAATGCTAGGTTTAGGAATAGCGATGTCTTGTAAAATTTACAAAGACACACCAGTCAATTAATTTAATTCATAAAGAAATTGGACCAAAATGAACCTAATTTTAAAAAATTAACACTTGCTTTAATATGGTTTAGATGGTCTAATTTTATAAATTAAATTATGTTTGGTGATAAAAAATCGTTAAAAGACACAGAAAGATCTTTAATTAGTGAAACAGTCAGCATTGATGGTACTGTAAATAGCTCAGGAGCTATTGATGTTGCTGGTTTGGTAAAGGGACCAGTATACTCAAAAGAGATTGTTATTAAAGAAACAGGCTCTATTTCAGGTGGAGTCGAGGCAGAAACAGTTGAAATTCACGGTCATCTTGATGGCAAGGTTTCAGCAGAGAATGTTGTTATAGGTTCTTCAGGAGTTGTGAAAGGTGATATAGAATTTTCTAACAATTTGAGAACTGAAAACGGAGCTGACATTGAGGGATACATCAAAAAAACCGCCGCAAAAAGTAAAATCACTGGAGATTTTCTATTCTCTAAAACAAAAGAGGAAAAGAAAAATAAGAAAAACGGAAAACCTGAGACAGGTGCAAATAAAGAGAGCGAAGCTCTTATTTAGTCTAATCTATCGCACTATAAAATTCACATTTTTTAAATTATATTTTGGTCATGAACAATTATAAATGTAATTCTGTTGGAATTATTGGCGCTGGCATTCAAGGTGTATGTATAGGACTACAACTAACAAAAAAAGGAATTCCAGTAACAATCTTTGATAAAGAAAACCCAGGAAGTATGAGTTCATATGGTAACGCAGGTCATTTCTCTCCTTACGCAGTCGTTCAACTTAACAGACCTGACGTAATTTACGATATACCCAAAATGCTTTTAAGTTCTTACGGACCTTTAGCTTTAAAATGGAATTATATTCCTAAAATGATCCCGTGGATTTTTAAATACTTAAAATCATCAACAAAAAAATCAATGATGCATACAACAAAATTTATGCATCAAATTTTAGATTTATCTCTTGATGCGTATGATGAAATTTTAAGCGAAATAGACACTACAAACTTAGTAGAGAGAAAAGGAATAATATATATTTGGACTAATAAAAACTTAAAAAGCAGAAAGATGGAAATTAAAATTAGAAATGATTTAGGAATCAAACAGAGACTTTTAAGTAGAGAACAAGTTTTAGAATTGGAACCAAATCTTAATCCAGTTTTTGATGCAGGGGTCATTTATGACTATGCATATCATGCTAGGGATCCAAAAGGGATAACGAAAAAGCTCTTTGAACTTTTTTTAAAGTTAGGGGGAAAGTTCAAAAAAGAGGAGGTTACTAACGTCGAACAAACAAGATTCAACCTGACGCAAGTAAAAACTAATTCAGGAAATTTTGACTTTGAAAAAATTGTTTTAGCATGCGGAGCCTTTTCAAAAAAACTTACTGATCAATTAGGTGAGAAAATTCCTCTAGATACTGAAAGAGGATATCATATTCATTACAAAAAAATGGATCATCTCCTTAAAAGACCAGTTATTTTTCTTGATAGAGGTTTTGGTATGACCCCAATGAACCAAGGTTTAAGAGCTGTGGGCACTGTTGAACTTGGTGGATTTGATAATCCAATATCAAAAAAAAGAATAGATTACATAGATAAATGTGCAAAAGAGTTACTTCCTCAACTTGGAGATTTTCAAGATGAGTGGTTAGGTTTTAGACCCACTCTTCCAGATTTCTTGCCCGTTATAGGACCTTCTCTGAAAAATAAAAATATTATCTATGCTTTTGGACATCATCATTTAGGCTGGACTTTGGGAGCAATAACTGGAAAGATTGTGTCAGGAATAGTTAATGAGGAGAAAACTAACTTGGATTTAACTCCTTACAGTTCTGCTAGATTTAACTAAGGATAAAATTGTCAAAAAATTACTTAGCATATTCACTACTTGTGTTCGCGACATTATGTTGGTCAGGCAATTTTATAGTAGGTAAATTTGCCTATCTATTTGAAGTACCTCCATTAACCTTAAATTTTTTAAGATGGGTTTCAGTTTGGATAATTTTAATTCCATTTACTTATAAAGAAATTTTCAACAATTTTAATTACATAAAAAAAAATTGGATGGTAATAAGTTTTATGGGAGTTATTACTATAAGTACGTTTAACTCTGTAGTATATTTTGCGCTGAATTATACTCAAGTAATAAACGCAGTATTAGTTCTTGCAGCAATTCCAGCTATAACGATAATTATTTCATCCTTAATGAAAGTAGATAAAACAAATATTTTACAAGTAATAGGATTATTATTATCAATTATAGGAATTTGCGCAATTATTTCAAATGCTGACCTAAAGAGAATCCTATCTTTAAGCTTTAATAAAGGTGATATATGGATGTTGGTTTGTGTTCTCTCTTGGTCAATTTATTCAACATTACTAAAGAAACATAGTTTTAAATTTTCTCAATTCACTTTGATACAATTAATGGTTACGGTAGGAATAATATTTTTAATTCCACAATTTTTTTATGAAAGATCAATCGGTCTAGAAGTAAATTTCAATAAAGCGTTTTTCGTTATTCTTTTTTATGTTGTAATTTTCCCTGCGTTAGCAGCTTATTACTGCTGGCAGAAAGGTGTAGAGATAGTCGGACCAAATCGAGCAACAATGTTTGTTCAATTAATGCCATTACTGAGCGCTATATTAGCAATTATAATATTTAGAGAAAAACTTGAATTATACCACTTTATAG
>CACAAD010000043.1 GCA_902530455.1 uncultured Pelagibacteraceae bacterium
GTTAAGTTCTTTAAATTCAGATATGTTTAAACAAAGGTATTCAAATGTTTCGGAAGGACCTAAAGAATGGCGAGATATCAATACAACAGATAGTGATATTTATAACTGGGAAGCTAATTCTACATATGTAAAAAGACCACCATTTTTTGACAATTTACCTGACCAACCAGAAGGTTTTAAACCAATTAATGACGCAAGAATTCTTTTACTATTAGCTGACACAGTAACTACAGATCATATTTCACCAGCAGGAAGTATAAAAAAAGATAGCCCAACAGGTGATTATTTTATGAAGCATCAAATACAACAAAAAGATTTTAATTCTTACGGTGCAAGAAGAGGAAATCATGAAGTAATGATGAGAGGAACTTTTGGTAATATTAAAATAAGAAATGAAATGGCTCCTGGCACTGAGGGTGGGTTTACAACGTTACAGCCAGATGGAAAAGTAATGAGCGTTTATGAAGCTGCAATGGAATATAAAAAAAGAAAGAATGATTTAGTTGTTATCGCTGGTAAAGAATATGGAACGGGTTCATCGAGAGATTGGGCAGCTAAAGGAACTAAGCTTTTAGGAATTAAAGCTGTATTAGCAGAGAGTTTTGAGAGAATTCATAGATCAAATTTAATCGGAATGGGAGTTTTACCTCTTCAATTTAAAGAGGGTTTTGACCGAAAGAAATTAAATATTACAGGTGCAGAATTAGTTTCGGTTATTAATATTGATAAAGGCGTTAAGCCAAGACAAGAGGTAACTTGTGAGATTAAATATCAAGATGGAACAAGTAAAAAAATTCAAATGCTTTGTAGAATTGACACTGCTAATGAAGTTGAGTACTACAAAAATGGAGGAATTTTACAGTACGTTTTAAGAAATATGCTTGCTAATTAGATGAGAGATATCAAAGTAAAAGTTTATCCATCAAAATCAAATCTTAAAAAAGAAGATCAATTAGCTTGGAAAATCGCAAAGATTGCCTCAGATAAAGCAAAAATTGATAAAGATGCAGTTGAGATGGTTATTAATAGAATTATTGATAACGCATCAGTTGCTATTGCTTCATTTAATAGAAGACCTGTTATTTCAGCAAGAGCAATGGCTTTAGCGCATTCAAGAAAATCTGGAGCAACTGTCTTTGGTTTAAACCCAAAAATTAAAGTGGATTGTGAATGGGCTGCATGGGCAAATGGAACAGCTGTAAGAGAATTAGACTTTCACGATACTTTTTTGGCAGCAGATTACAGTCATCCAGGTGATAATATACCTGCAATCCTAGCAGTTGCTCAACAAAAAGGATGTGATGGTAAAGATTTAATTAAAGGAATACTTACAGGTTACGAAGTACAAGTTAATTTAGTTAAAGGTATTTGCTTACATGAACATAAAATTGATCATATAGCTCATTTAGGTCCCAGTGTAGCAGCTGGTTTAGGAAGTTTATTAAATTTAAAAACAGATCTAATTTATCAATCCATTCAACAAGCATTACATATCACTGTTTCAACAAGACAATCTAGAAAAGGAGAAATTTCTAGCTGGAAAGCTTTTGCACCAGCTCATGCAGGTAAGCTTGCGGTAGAAGCTGTAGATAGATGTATGAGAGGTGAGGGTGCACCATCTCCAATATACGAGGGAGAAGATAGTGTTATTGCATATGTTTTATCAGGACCTGATAAAGAATATATAGTTCCATTACCAAATATTAATGAGCCTAAAAAAGCAATACTTGAAACTTATACAAAAGAACATTCAGCAGAATATCAATCCCAAGCCTTAATTGATCTAGCTAGAAGTTTACATAAAAAAATTCCCAATATAAATAATATAGAAAATATTGTCATTGAAACAAGTCATCATACTCACTACGTAATCGGTACTGGAGCAAACGATCCACAAAAAATGGATCCCAAAGCAAGCCGAGAAACTTTAGACCATTCTATAATGTATATTTTTGCTGTAGCACTTGAAGACGGTGCATGGCATCACGTCAAATCCTATACCCCTCAAAGAGCACAAAGAAAAAGCACAGTAGAACTTTGGCGTAAAATTTTTACCAAAGAGGATTCAAAATGGACCCAAAAATATCACGATCCTAACCCTAAAAACAAATGTTTCGGCGGAAAAGTAACCATTACTATGAGAGATGGATCTATGATATCTGAAGAAATAAACGTTGCCGATGCTCATCCAGCTGGAAAGAGACCATTCAAACGTAAAGAGTACATAAATAAATTTAAAACTTTGACTGATGGAATTATTTCTACAAAAGAATCCGATCGATTTCTAAATTGTGTGCAAAATCTTACTAAATTAAAGTCTAAAGATTTAATGGGTTTAAATGTTGAAGTTAAATCTTCGATAAAAGATAAATCAAAAAGAAGCAAAGGAATTTTTTAATTATTTTATTTTTTTTGCAAGATCGTTAGCACTTAGCCAAGCGTT
>CACAAD010000044.1 GCA_902530455.1 uncultured Pelagibacteraceae bacterium
CAGCTCTAATAGATTAATGCAGCTATCAAACTATTTAAAAGTTCCAATTACCTATTTTTTTGAAGATTTTAGAAATTTTAACGATAATAAAAACTTACAAGAAGATAGTGATGATTTAAATTACTCCTTTTTAAGTAAAACTTTTTCATCTTTATCTAAAACTCAAAAAGAAAAAATTCTTCAAATACTTAAAAATACAGTATCTTTTGAAAAGACTGGTTAGTGGCTCCTCGGGCAGGACTCGAACCTGCGACCAATTGATTAACAGTCAACTGCTCTACCAACTGAGCTACCGAGGAATGAAAAAGACCATACTTTTTTTAAAATAATAAAACAACCAAATTTTCGGAGGCCACGCCCAGAATCGAACTGGGATAAAAGGATTTGCAATCCTCTGCGTAACCATTCCGCCACGTGGCCAATAATGCTTCTTTTAAATCATTTAATAGCTTCAATAAAGCAAAATCTAAGTCTTTTAGGTTTTTCTCCATTTGATATAAACTATATAAATCATAAAAATGGAATTTAAAAAATATAATCATCAGGTAGAAGAAAAAAAAATCTCAGATTTTTGGATAAAAAAGGGTTTATTTAAACCCAAAAAAAATAAGTTAAAAAAAAAATTCTCTATAGTAATTCCACCGCCAAATATAACTGGAAAATTACATATGGGGCATGCTTTGAATAACAGTTTACAGGATGTGCTTGTAAGATTTAATCGTATGAAGGGATATGAAACCCTATGGCAACCAGGTACCGATCATGCTGGGATAGCAACACAAGCAGTTGTTGAGAAAAATTTAGAAAAAGAGGGAATTAAAAAAAAAGATTTAGGTAGGGAAAAGTTCATAGAAAGGGTATGGGCCTGGAAAGAGGAGTCTGGAGGAATAATTTTAGACCAACTTAAAAAATTAGGATGTTCATGTGATTGGTCAAGAACTAGATTTACAATGGATAAAGATTTATCTAAAGCAGTTATCAAAGTTTTTGTAAATTTATACAATGATAAATTAATTTACAAAGATAAAAAACTTGTTAATTGGGACATAAAGCTTCAAACTGCTATATCAGATTTAGAGGTTGTTCAAAAAGAAGTACAATCGCATCTGTATTATATTAACTATCAACTAGAAAGTTCTGATGTAAAAATTACTATCGCCACAACTAGACCAGAAACTATGATGGGGGATACAGCGGTTGCAGTTAATCCAAAGGATAAAAGATATAAAAATTTAATTGGAAGGATAGTTACTATTCCAATAGTAAATAGAAAAATAAAAATAATTGCTGATTATTACGCAGATCCTGGTCAAGGCTCTGGAGCTGTAAAAATAACACCAGCTCATGATTTTAATGATTATGACGTAGGAAAAAGAAACAAATTAGAAACAATCAATATTTTTGAAAAAAACGGTAAAATAAATAAAAATGGTATTAAGGAGTATATTGGCCTGGATAGATTTGAAGCTAGAAACCTCTTAATTTCCAAATTAAAAGAAAATGGGAGTCTAGTTAAAATTGAGTCAATAAGAAATAAAGTACCTTATGGAGATCGATCTAATTCTATTATTGAACCGCTTTTAACTGAACAATGGTTTGTAGATGCAAAGAAATTATCCAAAAAACCAATCAAAATTGTTAACGAAGGCAAAACCTCTTTCTTTCCTAATAATTGGACAAAGACTTTTTTTCAATGGATGAAAGACATAGAACCATGGTGTATATCTCGTCAAATTTGGTGGGGCCATAGAATTCCAGCGTGGTACGATAATAATAATAATCTTTTTGTAGCAGAAAATAAAACTGAAGCTTTAAATCAGGCTAAGAAAAAAAATAAAAACAAAGATTGTATCCTAAGACAAGAAACAGATGTTTTAGACACCTGGTTTTCGTCTGCATTATGGCCATTTGCTACTCTAGGTTGGCCAGTAAAAACGTTGGAATTAAAAAAATTTTATCCTACATCAGTACTAGTTACGGGTTTTGACATAATATTTTTTTGGGTAGCAAGAATGCTTATGATGGGAAACTACTTTAATAAACAAACTCCATTTAATAAAGTTTATGTTCATGCATTAGTTAGAGATGAAAAAGGACAAAAAATGTCTAAGTCCAAAGGTAACGTAATTGACCCTCTCGAACTTATAAATGAATATGGCGCTGACAGTTTAAGATTTACTTTAATTTCTATGGCATCACCTGGGAGGGATGTAAAATTATCAAAAGACAGAATAAAAGGGAATAGAAATTTTATTACTAAAATATGGAGTGCAAATAATTTTTTAAAATTAAATAGTTGTAAATTAGATAAAAAAATTAATTTATTGAATATAAGACTCCCAATTAATCAATGGATTTTTAATGAGTTTGTAAAAGCTAAAGATTTAATAGCAAAAAATATAGAAGCTTTTAGATTTGACGAAGCCGCGAA
>CACAAD010000045.1 GCA_902530455.1 uncultured Pelagibacteraceae bacterium
ATCGAGCAGCTCTATACATTGTAAAAGATGCGTTCGAACAAAAAAAAATTGAAAAAGGTGGTATAATAGTTGAGGGTACTGCTGGAAATACAGGTATAGGTCTAGCTGTTGTTTGTAAAGAATTTGGTTTGGATTTAAAGATTGTTATACCCAAAACCCAATCAATTGAAAAAAAAAACACTTTAAAAAGATTGGGAGCACAACTTATTGAGGTTGAAGCGGTTCCATACTCAAATCCTAATAATTATATTAAACAATCACAAAAGATTGCTGAAGAATTATCTAAAACACATAAATTTGGGGTCGTTTGGGGAAATCAATTTGATAACGTAGTAAATACCAAAGCCCATGTTGAGACAACAGCTAATGAAATATGGTCACAAACTTCAGGTATGGTGGACGGTTTTACATGTGCAGTAGGAACAGGTGGAACTTTAGCAGGTGTATCGATTGGTTTAAAAAATAGAAATAAAAATATTAAAATTGCCTTATCCGATCCAATGGGATCTTCATTATATTCTTACATAAAAAATAATAAATTAGAAAGCAAGGGCAATTCCATTACTGAAGGGATAGGAACTGGAAGAATTACTAAAAACTTTGAAAAAGCTATTATAGATGATGCTTTTCAAACTGATGATGTAGAAGCTTTAAAAATTGTTTATGATTTAATTGAAAAACAAAATATTATTTTGGGAGGCTCTTCTGGTATCAATATTGCTGGTGCTATTAAAATGGCAAAAAAATTAGGTAAAGGTAAAACAATTGTAACTATATTATGTGATGATGGTAGAAGGTATGCTAGTAAAATCTTCAATAAAGAATTTTTAAAAAGTAAAAATTTACCAATACCTAAATGGTTATAATATTTGACTTAAAAACAATTTTGTCCTGTCAGATTTTGGATTTTCAAAAAAATCTTTAGTTTTGGCTTTTTCAACAATTTTTCCTTCATCCATAAAAATCATGTTATCTGCCACCTCTTTTGCAAAACCCATTTCATGTGTGACAACTATCATTGTCATTCCTGCTTTAGCAAGATCAACCATTGCATCTAAAACTTCTTTAATCATTTCTGGATCAAGTGCAGATGTTGGTTCATCAAAAAGCATAATTTTTGGTTCCATACATAAAGCTCTGGCTAAAGCAGATCTTTGTTGTTGACCGCCTGATAATTGTCCAGGAAATTTTTTTGCTTGGTCACTAATCTGAACTCTTTCTAAATTTTTCATTGCTAAGGCTTCTGCATCTTTTTTTGGCATCTTTTTAACCCATATAGGAGCTAACGTGCAATTATCTAAAATAGATAAGTGTGGAAATAAATTAAACTGTTGAAAAACCATTCCTACCTCTGCGCGAATTTTTTCAAGATCCTTTGTATTTTCTGAAATTTCTTTTCCATCAACAATTATTTGACCATCTTGATGTTCTTCAAGCCTGTTAATACATCTTATCAAAGTTGACTTACCAGATCCTGATGGTCCACAAATTACAATTTTTTCTTGTTGATTGACTTCAAGGTTTATATCTTTAAGTGCTTGAAATTTATCAAACCATTTATTTACATTTTTTAATTCAATAATTTTACTCATTTATCTTTCAGTTTTTAATTTCTTCTCTAAATTCTGGCTATATCTGCTCATAACATAACATATTACCCAAAATACTAAACCAGCAAATACATAGCCTTCCATGGCCATTCCTAGCCATTTTGGATTAGTTTTTGCTAAATTTACCATTCCAGCTAGTTCTAAAAGTCCAACAACAAATATTAATGGAGTGTCTTTTACCAATGCCAAAAATGTATTTGCTATTCCTGGAATTACTAATTTAAGAGCTTGGGGAAGAATTATTAAAAAATGCATTTTCCAATAACCCATACCTAGTGATTTAGCTGCCTCGTATTGACCTTTAGGTAAAGCCTGTAAACCTCCTCTAACGACTTCAGCCATATAAGCAGCTTCAAATAACGTGATTGCAATCAAAACTCTTATCAATTTATCTACATAAGTTCCATCTGGTAAGAACATTGGAAACATTACTGCTGACATAAATAATACTGTGATTAATGGAACGCCTCTCCATAACTCTATAAATCCTATAGAAGTATATCTTATAGCTGGAAGCTTAGATCTTCTCCCTAACGCTAAAATAGTTCCTATAGGAAAACAAAGTATCAAAGCAAATGCTGATACTATAAATGTTAATGAAAGTCCGCCCCAAGCTCCAGTTTCAACATATTTTAGACCAAAATCTCCGCCTGATATAAGTTTAAGACCAATTATTGGATACACGAATAATAAAAAAATAATGATGTATTTTTTAAACTTTTGAGGAACAAAAAATGAAGCTCCAACAAGTAGAAATAGCGTTAAAAAAGCCGTGTTTATACGCCATTGTTCTGTGTCAGGGTAAAGTCCATAA
>CACAAD010000046.1 GCA_902530455.1 uncultured Pelagibacteraceae bacterium
AGAGATATGGTCAGAGCCCAAGAGTCATTACTTGATCATCTTGGAATAAAAAAACTATTATGTGCAACTGGAGGATCTATGGGCGGTATGCAACTTTTACAATTTTGCTCGACCTTTCCAAATAGATGTTTTTCGGCAATTCCAATTGCTTGCAGCGCAAGTCATAGTGCACAAAATATTGCTTTAAATGAGTTAGCTCGCCAGGCCATAATGGCCGATCCTGTATGGGACAAAGGTAAGTATTTTCTTAAAAATGTTCAGCCAAAAAATGGATTAGCTGTTGCAAGAATGGTTGGGCACATAAGTTATTTATCAGAAAAAGGTATGCAAGAAAAGTTCGGAAGAAAATTACAGGAAAAAGCAGATTACGAATTTAGCTTTAATGCTGACTTTCAAGTTGAAAGTTATTTAAGACACCAAGGCTACGCATTTGTCGAAAGATTTGATGCAAACTCGGTTTTATACATTACAAGAGCAATGGACTATTTTGATCTTTCTAAACAATTTAAGGGCGGTTTAGTTGAGGCTTTTAAAGGGCAGAAAACCAAATATTTGATAATTTCTTTTTCATCTGATTGGCTTTACACAACCAGGGAAAACAAAGATATAGTTATAGCTTTAAATGCATCGGGAGCAGATGTTTCTTATTCAGAAATTGTCACAGACAAAGGGCATGACTCTTTCTTGCTACAAGTACCAGATTTTTTAAAAACTTTAAAAAGTTTTATAGACTCAATGTATGAAAAATTTAAAAATGAAAAAAGAATTTAAAGTAATTGCTGATTTATTACCTAGTAATTCAAGAGTGCTAGATGTGGGTTGTGGAGATGGTTCTTTGATGGATTTACTTTACAAAAAAAAGAATATTGAGGTTCGAGGTTTAGAACTTGATCAAATTAATGTTCAAAAATGTATCCATAAAGGTTTACCCGTTATACAAGGTAATGCAGAAACAGAACTTCATCAGTTTCCTGATCAATCATTTGACTACGTAGTTTTAAGCCAAACTCTCCAAGCTTTTTACAATCCAGAAAAAGTATTAAGGGAACTTTTGAGAGTTGGTAAGTCAGTGATTATTTCAATTCCTAATTTTGGATATTGGAAAGTAAGGATAAAACTTTTATTTTTTGGTGAAATGCCAGTAACTAAAACTTTGCCCAATACTTGGTATAACACACCAAATTTACACATGTGTACAATTAAAGATCTTTTTAGTTTTTGTGATGAAAAAAAAATAAATATTAAAAAAGTAATTGGAGTAAACGAAGATAAAACATCTTTAATTAAAAGAGGTAATTTAGAAATTAAGAACCTTTTTTCAAAACTAGGAATATTTTTAATTGGATAATATGAAAATTGAAATAATCAAGTGCTTAAACGATAATTATAGTTATTTGATATTTGAGGAAGAAACTAACATTGTATCAATAATAGATCCATCTGAGTTCGTTTCGTGTGATAGAGTAATTCAAAAGTATAAGAAGCTAGATTATATACTTAATACCCATCATCATGCTGATCATGTTGATGGTAATATTGAGCTTAAAAAAAAATACAATTCTAAAATAATAGGGTATCACAATGACAAAGATCGTATCCCTGGAATTGATATATTGTTAAAAGATGGCCAAATTCAAAAAATTGGAAACCTAGTTTTTAAAACAATATTTATTCCAGGTCACACAAAAGGACATATTGCTTTTCACTTTAAAGACAAAAAAATTATATTTACTGGAGATACTCTATTTTCTTTAGGATGCGGTAGAGTATTTGAGGGGACTCATTTAGATATGTTTAATTCATTAAACAAACTTAAAATGCTTCCGCTTGAAACAAAAGTTTATTGTGGACATGAATATACAAAATCTAATTTAGACTTTTGTTTAAAGTATGATCCAAATAATTTAAGTCTTAAAGAAAAATTAATTAAAGTTAATTCAAAAATAAAAAGCAATCTTCCAACAATACCAACCACTATAGGTGAGGAATTAAAAACTAATATTTTTTTAAGACCTGACGACAGCGAGATTAGAAAGGTATTAAATTTAAAGAATTCTTCAAATCAAGAAGTTTTTTCAAAATTACGAGATTTAAAGGACATATTTTAACCTCAATATTCTTGACTTGATATAATTGAAGGCTATATTGCGTGGAAACTAAAAAAAGGAATTTTATGTCATTTGCAATAATTGAAACTGGCGGGAAGCAATACAAAGTCTCTACAAGTAAAATTTTAGAAATAGAGAAACTTAATGCTAAAAAAGGTGAAACTATAAAATTTAAAAATGTTTTGCTATTAAATGATGATAAGAGCACCGAGATTGGAAATCCTAGTATTGAAGGTGCTACAGTTGAAGCAAAACT
>CACAAD010000047.1 GCA_902530455.1 uncultured Pelagibacteraceae bacterium
ATAATGATGTAAATCATCAATCTTATCATCAATAGAAGAATATTTAGAATATGATCCATCTGTTCTTTGTTTGTTTGGTTTAAAGTTACTTTTTTCTACGGCTAAATAATAATTTGTTTGAGGATTTTGATTTATAAAATAAGGTAATACTAAATTTTTTATTTCCTTATTGTATTTATTTTTGTGAATTGGCATATAAGGTTTTATATCATGTTCGCTAATTCCAAATTTTTTCAAATCTTTGTAGTTTATTCCTCCAAAAAAAAGGTCTTCTTTTTTTTCATAAGTAAATATTTCTGGTGGTAAACTTGAGCCTTCCTTCCATAAATTGTCATCTCCAGCTTTTTCAGCTTGAGCATCGCCATACATAATTAATTTTATGTCATACTGAATTGCAATCCTTACAGGAAAATATAGTTGACCCATAGCAAAAGGCTGAAAAGGATGAAGTAGATTTTTAAAAGCTAACTTTGTTAAGATTTTATGCACCTTGGGATTTGGAGTAAAAAGATAATTATCAAAACCGCTAGCAATCCAATTTTGAAAATTTTGCCAACCTATGTCGGTGTACATATGTGGTGCCCAGGTTACTGTGAGAGGATTCATTTTAAATTTTGATTTCATAATATGTGAAACCCAAGAGCTATCTTTTCCGCCACTTCCGGGGATTAATATATCGTAAGAACCATCATTTTTTCTATACTTATCACATATTTTTTCTAATTCTTTTTCCCTTGAAGCCCAATCAATTTTGTTTTTTTTTTCAAAGTAATTGCATGCTGAACAAACTTTATTATCTTTTCCAAAAGAAGTTCTACTTTTATAAGTTTTCTTTTCATCTTTATGTTGAACAGAACTTACGTAGCGTTGATTAGATTCAACACATTTTTCACAAAATATTACTTTTTCATTAATTAAAGAAGGCATGATTAAAAAGTTTACTTTAAGAGGTTATCGATGGTTTTTTTAAGTAATTTAAGTCCATTTTTACCACTTTTTTCTGGATGAAATTGAAAACCTACAACTTTATCTTTCTGAACTATTGCTGGAACTTCAACATCAAAATATTTACATCTAGCAATAAGATTAATATTTTTTTCAGGTATTGCCATGTATGAGTGTACAAAATAAAAGCTTCTTCCATTTAAGTCTTCAATTAATGTAGTTTTCAAAGTTGTGTTTTTTTCAAAAATAATTTCATTCCAACTTATATGTGGCACCTTTATATCTTTATTGTTTGAGATTTTATTGATTTTTTTTACAGTACCTTCAATTAAGTTTAATCCATTGTGCTCACCCATTTCAAAACTTTTTGTAAAAAGAATTTGCATACCTAAACAAATACCTATTAAAGGTTTTTTTCTTTTAATAGTAAACTCGAGAATTGTACTAATGAGATCGTTTTTTTTTAAAAGATTCATAGCATTTTCAAAAGCCCCAACTCCTGGAAGAATTAAAAGTTCAGCATTTAGAATTTTAGTTTTGTCTTTTGATACTTCATTTGGAATTTTAAATTCATCAAGAGCTCTCTTCAAGCTGAGTAAGTTCCCGCAACCATAATCTATTATTACTATCATTGTGCGTACTTCCTTACTTTAATTGAGGTATCCAAGGCGTGATCTCTTATTTGCCTTAAGTTTAACTTATTATAATGGAGCATGTGTCCTATAGCTATTGAGTCGGCACCTGCCTTGTGAGCCTTTTCCAAGTCTTTTTTTTCTCCAAATCCACCACTTGCTATTATTGGTATTGATACATTTTTAGATACTTCATAAATTAATTCAGTATCAAATCCTTTACAAGTTCCTTCCATGTCAACTGATGTAAGTAAAATTTCCCCTGCACCTAAATCAAATCCCTTTTTTACCCACTCAATAGCATCAAGATGTGTTTTTTCCCTTCCAGACTCTATATAAGGCTCCCATTTTTTTTCTCCTATCTTTTTAGCTTCAACTGATAGTACTATTGACTGCGATCCAAATCTTTTTGATAGAACGCTTATTAATTCAGGATTTTGAACAGCTCGAGTATTAATGGCTATTTTATCAGCTCCAGAGTCAAATATTTTTAATGCATCATCAACTGTTCTTATGCCTCCACCAACAGTTATTGGAATGAATATATTTTTACACGTACTCTTTATAATATTATGTAGGCTATTTCGGTTGTATAAACTGGCCACTATATCCATAAATATAAGTTCATCTGCACCATCTTTATAATAATTTAAAGCAAATTTATTAGGATCGCCTACAACTT
>CACAAD010000048.1 GCA_902530455.1 uncultured Pelagibacteraceae bacterium
ATTTATTAACGTAAAAAATTCAAAAAACAATCAACAAACTTGCGGAAACATTTATCAGTGCTGTTTACCGTGTTCATGTGATTTAATGAATTACGTGAAAGTAAAAACTATTAATTATAAATTCAAAGACGGAAAAAAGAATATTGATTTGCTTTTAATAAAAAATCCCTGTCGAAAAAAAGATTTTCCTGAAGAAGTTAACAGAGATTATTTTTGTAAAAACAATGATTTAAATAAAGATGAGGTATTTATAGTTGATAATCAATTAGTAGTAGGTTTACTACATTCAGCTAATAAATGTAAAGCAAAAGATTTATCCGCAATAAGTAATAATGAAATGACAGGAAAATTTTGTGCTTTTAAAAATCAAATTCCCACTGATAAACTAAACATGGGGATGGGCGACATATTTATAAAAATGGCTAGGTAAAATTACTTTTGAGTATAGGTGTAAGTTTTTCCAACTTCATTAATTTTAAAAGTATTTTCCTCGCCATTAGTCCATTTTATTTTGACTAAAAAATCTTCTTCTTTATCTCTTATGCCATAATGCGCGACAGGTTCCATCTGACATAAATAACCAGATCCAGAGTCAATAGTTTTTGCGTGTTTTCTTTTATTTGATATTAAAGTAACAGTTGCACCCCTTGCAGGCGCACCATTTTTATTTAATGGTTTAATTCTAATAAAGTTCTTTTTTTTATCAATATTAGCCTTGTATAAAGTTAATTTTTGAAGACCTACTTCTCCGTGAGAAATTAACAACTCAAGTATTCCATCATTATCTATGTCAGCAACTGCTGCTCCTGTTCCTAGTCCATTTGGTTCTAATGCAGTTTTAATTGGAACTTCCTGCACTTTTCCATTGTTTAAAATTTTAAACAGTTTATTAGGTTCACCAATGTTATTCATAAATATTTCATCAAAACCATCGTTATCAAAATCAGCAGAAATTACTGTTCTTATTTTTGACGGAGTATTAAATGGTGAAGTTGCAATATCCTCAAAGAAATTTTCTCTTTTAACAAATAGTCTATGGTAGCCATCCCAGTTTCCATTAATGATATCTAAATTTCCTCTATATAAAACATCTGAGAGAACAGTTCCCCGACCATTTTGATATGTATCCAGAACCCTATGAGATGCTGCCATATCAAAATAAATCCCATCTACATTTTTATAAAGAAAATTACTCCCTCTCTCGTTTGCGGCAAATATATCAATTTTGTTTGTTAAAATGTGTCCTGAAACTACAGAGCGACCACCAGTAATTTTGTCCAATCCTAACTCACTTGCTTTATCAACTATTTTCTTATTAAACATCTCGTAAAATCTTGTCGGTCCACCATAATTCGCAACATAAAAACCATACTTGCCATCACCTTTTCTATCAACACATGCAACTGATCTTCCAGCAGTTAAATTTAGATTTTCTTTACTAATTTCTTTTTCACTTACAATTAACGCTACTAAATAGTTTTTTTTATCTCCATAAACAAAAGATTGTTTTATATTTTCATTCAAGCACAAAATATTTTCAACTTTGCTCGGGGAAATGTTGTCACCACCAAGATTTACGATAATATCTTTTTTCCTATCAGTAATTTTTAAATAATTGTTATCATCTAATTCTCCAATATCTCCAGTATGAAGCCACCCATCTTTTATTACTTTTTTTGTCTCCTCTTCAAGATTCCAATATCCCAACATAACATTTTCACCCCTAATAAGAATTTCTCCATCTTCTGCTATTTTGACTTTATTAGTCTTAAACGGAGGGCCTACTGAGTCGATTTTAACTAAATCTGGTAAATTGCAACTAACAACAGGAGAGGCTTCGGTTAAGCCATATCCTTGCAAAGTAGGTAATCCAACAGCGTTTAAAAATTCTCCAATATTTTGATCCAAAGCTCCTCCCCCAGATACGAAAGCCTGAAGATTACCACCAAACTGGTTTCTGATTTTTTTTCTCACTAATTTTTCACAAAGAAAATTTATGATTTTTTCACCTAATCTCAAATCTACCTTGTTTAGTATTTTTTTCCCCAAAATCAAAGTTTGATTTATAAGTTTTCTTTTTAATCCTGATTGTTTTTCAAAATTCATATTTATTTTTGTGAAAAGGTTTTGATAGAATCTTGGAACAGCTGTCATAATTGTAGGTTTGGCAACTCCCATATTGGTGATTAGTTTTTCTAAGTTTTCAGCATAAAAAACTTTTGCGCCAATGATAATT
>CACAAD010000049.1 GCA_902530455.1 uncultured Pelagibacteraceae bacterium
TTTTTAATCTCGCAGCTGAAACACATGTTGATAGATCGATAGACTCCCCTTTTCAATTCATACATTCAAATATATTAGGTGTTTATAATCTTTTAGAAGCTATAAAGGAAAACAATAAAAAAAATAAAAAAATAAAACTTATTCATATATCTACAGATGAAGTATACGGAGATATTATAACAAATCGATCAAATGAAAAATTTCCCTATAACCCTAGTTCACCATACTCAGCGTCAAAAGCAAGTGCTGATCATCTAATTAAATCGTATATCAGAACTTATAAAATTCCAGCTGTGATATCTAATTGTTGTAATAATTATGGTCCATATCAGTTTCCAGAAAAATTTATCCCAAAAATGATCTCTAATATTTTAAATAACAAGCCTCTACCTATTTACGCTAAAGGACAAAACTCAAGGGAATGGATTCACGTTGAAGATCATTGTGATGCTTTGTATAAAATATTCAAAAAAGGTAAAGTTGGTGAAAGTTATAATGTAGGATCAAATATTAATCTCAAAAATATAGATTTAGTAAAAACTATTTTAAGAATATTTAAAAAGAAAAAATTTATCATTGGAAAAAAAGTTAAGATTAATTATGTAAAAGATCGACCTGGTCATGATTTTAGATATGCTCTTAATAGTTTAAAAATAAAAAAACAAATTGGTTGGAAATCAAAGATTAATCTAATTAAAGGTTTGCATATGACAATTGATTGGTATTTAAATAATAAAAATTTTATTAATTTAATATCTAAAAAGTTATATGTTAAGAGATTAGGTTTAAAATTATGATAAAAAAAGGAATTATTTTAGCTGGTGGTCTTGGTACACGGATGAGTCCAATAACAAAATCTGTAAATAAACAACTTCTGCCAATTTATGATAAACCATTAATATATTATCCGTTATCTGTGCTTATGCTTGCAGGTATAAAAGAAGTTCTGATAATAGTTAATAGAGGTCAAGTAAGTCAATTTAAAAAGGTTTTAAAAAATGGAGAAAGTTTTGGTATTAAAATACATTATAAAGAACAAAAACAACCAAACGGTTTGCCTGAGGCATTTATTATTGGTGAAAAATTTATCGATAAAAATGGTGTAGCGCTAATTTTAGGAGATAATTTTTTTTATGCTCAAAGTTTAACTAAAACTTTACAAAACGCAACTAAGCTAAAAAAAGGGGCAAAAGTTTTTTTGCATCCTGTTAGTAATCCAAAACTTTACGGAATAGCTTCGATAAAGAATAAAAAAATCATAAACTTAAAAGAAAAACCTACGTCTACAAATTCTAATTTAGCAGTTACAGGTTTATATTTTTTTGACAAAAATGTTGTTAGTATTAGTAAAACACTTAAACCCTCAAAGAGAAAAGAATTAGAGATTATTGATCTTTTAAACATATATAGAAAAAAAAATAGACTAAGCGCAGAATTTTTAGGAAGAGGCGGTGCTTGGTTAGACGCTGGATCTATAGATGATTATTATGACACAACTTCTTTTGTTTCAACTATACAAAAGAGGCAGGGTTTTAAAATTGCTTGCCTAGAGGAAATTGCATTTACAAAAAAATGGATAAATAAGAACACATTAAAAGATAATATCAAATTTTATGGTAATTGCGATTATTCAAATTATTTAAGACGACTATTATTTTAATTCCCACCAATATCATGAAATAGAATTGGTAATTCTTTAAATTTAGCATTTTTTTTAAACCAATAAGACATGAATCTTTCCGCTAAAAAACCGTATATTCTTGTTAATCCATAACCTTTAAGATCTTTAAAACCAAATAATTGTTCACATTTTTCTAGCCAAGGAAAAATTTCATTATAGTATGAATTTAGTAGTTTTTTGGATTTACAAATGAACATATTATGAGGATTAAAAGATACTTCTTCGTTTACAAAATTTCTGAAATCAACTTTATTTTCCTCGTTTAGCAAGTCTATTGCTTTATCTAAATTGTCTCTACCATGCATTAAATCAAAGTGAAATTTTATATTTCTTGCTTTCTCATTAAACAATACCTTAGGATTAGATGCCACTAAAGGAAAACCGTTTTTTAAAAATTTCATTATTTTCCTTTTATTTACAAAAAAAGGATCTCCTAAAATTACTTCACATTGATTAAAATCATCGGGAATTTTTTTTAGAACTTTATTACTTAAATTACTTAAATTTAATTCATTGTTGGGAGTAAAATTTAATGC
>CACAAD010000050.1 GCA_902530455.1 uncultured Pelagibacteraceae bacterium
ATCAGCTATAGCCTTATTTCCTTCTGTAACTTCTCCTGAAATTGGTGAATAAACATCACTGGCTGCCTTAGTCGACTCAACAACAGCGGCCTGCCCCTCTTTTTCTATAGATTTTCCCGCGTCAGGCACTTCAACAAAAACTATATCTCCAAGCATTTCAGTTGCATGTTTAGTTATACCAACTGTTGCTATATCATCTTCTAAAGAAACCCATTCATGTTTTTTTGAAAATTTTTTTTCACTCATTTTTACCTCTCTTATTATTTAACATAACTTTTTTTATAAAATGGAAGCTCTGAAACTTTGCCTCCATATTTTTTCCCTCTGACTTCCAACTGTATTGGAGTTCCAATTTCAGAAAATTCTGATTTAATATAGCCCATTGCCACTGGTCTGTTTACACTTGGACCAAAAGTTCCACTTGTAACAAAACCTATTTCTTCACCATTAGAAGAATAAATTTTTGTATTTTCTCGAGCTATAACTTTTCCCTCTGGTTTAATGCCAACTCTTATTTTTTCACTTCCATTTGTTAATAAGTTTTTAATTTTATTCCATCCATTAAAGCCACCAGTCTCTTCCCTTTTTTTTGCAATAGCCCATTTAAGATTGGCTTCTATAGGATTAATCTTTTCGTTTAAATCATGACCGTATAAACAAAGTCCAGCTTCTAATCTTAATGTATCTCTAGCACCTAAACCTATTGGCTTGACTCCATTTTTTATCAAAAAATCAATTAAGTTTTTTACTTTTTTATTAGAAATTGAAATTTCAAAACCATCCTCGCCAGTATATCCAGATCTTGTTATGTAAAGACTTTCACTATCGTAACTAAAATTATTTCCTGTCATAAATTTTAATTCAGAAACACCTCGTATGAGTTTCTCTAAAATTTCTACTGACTTAGGCCCTTGTAATGCGATTAAGGATAAATCATTGTTCAAAAAATAATTATGATTTTTGCCTAAAAATTTTGATATATGTTTTATATCATTTTCCTTACAAGCCGCGTTTAAAATTATACAGAAACCTTTATTAGTTTTTGTAACGATTAAATCATCTATAATTCCACCATTATCATTAAGTAAAAAAGAATATTTTGAGTGATTGAGTTTTAATGACTTTAAATCTGAAGGAATAATTTTTTCTAAGGCTTCTTCTAAGGTTTCGTCTCCCTCTAAAAAAAATTGCCCCATATGTGATACATCAAAAAAACCTGCGTGTGTTCTTGTCGAAATATGTTCTTTAACAATACCATCCCTATATTGGATAGGCATTTCATAACCTGCAAATGGAACAAATTTTGCTCCTAAACTTTTGTGCAAATCGTATAAAGCTGTTTTTTGTACACCCATAATAACTCTTTTGTACCCCATCTGTTTTGAAACCTGAGAGATTTACTCCTTCGGTGAGGCAAAGCCTGCTTTCCAGAGTTATTACTGCAACGGTCCTTTTGCCTGAGAGTTTCCGGGGTGGTTGCTCCTTCGGCGCTATATAAAATAGTCTCTCCCGTTACAAACGGACTTTCGTTCATTAAGACTAAAAAGTCAATTATTTTAGTCGTTTATTTTTAGTGATTTATCGAAACTTTTTAAAATAACAGCAGATATTATTATCGCGCCTCCTATAAATACACTTATTGGTGGAACTTCGTTTAAGAAAATCCAAACCCAAATAGGCGCGAATATTGTTTCTAGTAACATTAGCAGACCAACAGTTACAGCCTTAGTAGTTTTAGTTCCTATTGTTACGCATATAAATCCAAAAGCAAGTTGCGGAACACCTAATAAAAAACCCATTAGAATATCGTTTGATGAAAAAGCTAGATTACTTGCTAAAAGTAAACCATATATTCCACTAAAAATACCAGAATAAAAAATAGCTGGCACCATATCGAGATCAGGAAACTTTCTTATTATCATTACAAGTATTGTAAAATTTATTGGAATAGCAAAAGCAACTATATTTCCAAATAAAGTTCCTTGATTGATAGAGTCTCCAACCATTACTAACATTCCTACAAAAGCCAAGGTTATAGCTATTAATCCTTTAAAAGTAATTTTTTCTTTAAGAAACAAAAAGCCGAATAATGCTAAAAAAATTGTTTGCGTGCTGATTATAAAAACAACATTAGCAACAGTTGTTTTAGACATTGCCAAAACATATGCTACAAA
>CACAAD010000051.1 GCA_902530455.1 uncultured Pelagibacteraceae bacterium
AAATGTTCTGTAGCATTTTCAAAAGCTTCTTTAAAATCATTTTCTTTACCAGAAACAATTAAACCTGCGGCAACATTTAAAGCTACAGATTGAGAAAATTCGTCATTTTTCCCTTTATAAATTTCAATAATTTTTTCAGAATTATATTTAGCATTTTTTCCTTTCAAATTTTCTCTGTTAGTAGAATTTAAGCCGAGATTTTTTGGATCTATTGAAAATTGTGTTATACTGTTTCCTTTAAGTTCCACCACACTCGTTTTTTCAAATGGTGAAATTTCATCCATTCCATCATTGCTATGTACGATATACGCATGGACTACACCATTTTCTTTTAAGGCTTCTGCAAATGGTTTCATCCATTTTTTATCAAATACCCCAATCACCTGTCTTTTTACTTGTGCAGGACTACTTAAAGGACCTATTAAATTAAATATTGTTTTTTTTTTCATTTTTTTTCTAGCTGGTCCAACATATTTCATTGCAGAGTGATAATTTGGAGCAAACATAAAAGCAAAATTAAATTTTTGAATACTTTCTTCGACTTCTATAGGGCTTAAATTAATATTAATTTTTAAAGCCTCAAGAACGTCCGCAGAACCACAATTTGATGAGACTGCTTTATTACCGTGCTTAGCAACTCTTACACCCATACTTGCTAAAACTATAGCTGCAGCAGTTGAAATATTTAGCGAGTTTTGACCGTCACCACCAGTGCCGCATGTATCTATGGTATTTTTATCTGTATTTACTTTGCTCGCTTTTTTTCTCAGTACGTAGATACCACCTGCAAGCTCATCTTTAGTTTCACCTTTTGTTAAAAAATTTTCCAAAATGTCTATTATCGAACTTTCATCATGTTTTCCTTCCATAAGCTCTAAAAAAAGAATTTTACTTTCTTCAAAAGAAAGGTTTTGACCTTTTTTTAACTTTTCTTTGATATTTGACATTTTAATTTTTTATAAAATTTTCTATTAATTTCATACCTACTTTAGTACTAATACTCTCAGGATGAAATTGAAAGCCATGAATATTGTAGTATTTATGCATTAGGCCCATAATAGTACTATTTTTTGTCTCTGCAGTAATTATTAGGTTTTTTGACAGTCTTTTTCGATCAACTACCAAACTATGGTATCTTGTAGCTACGAAATTATTTTTTATATTTTTAAATAAACCTTTTT
This sequence comes from uncultured Pelagibacteraceae bacterium, assembly GCA_902530455.1. Lineage (GTDB taxonomy): Bacteria > Pseudomonadota > Alphaproteobacteria > Pelagibacterales > Pelagibacteraceae > Pelagilacustribacter. The sequence goes on from CACAAD010000051.1 coordinate 1,182, forward strand.
TTATGTGTTTAATTTTACTTGTTTTCCCATGCATCAAATTATTTGCACTCACTATCCTTCCACCAAAAGCCTGTCCAATAATTTGATGACCCAGACAAACGCCTAAAATCGGAATTTTTTTGTAAATATCTTTTACAATTTTAAGACAATTTCCAGCTTGATTTGGATTACCAGGACCTGGCGATATAACAATTTTTTTATATTTTTTTTTTAAAATAGTTTTACTATTTATTTTATCATTTCTGATTACGTCTACATTTTTATTAAATCTAGAAATATAATGATATAAATTATAAGTAAAACTATCGTAATTATCTATTAATAAAACTTTCATTTAATCAACGGCTCTCATTAATGCTTTTGCTTTATTAACGGTTTCAGCAAATTCTTTCTCTGGTTTGCTATCAGCAACAATACCTGCTCCAGCTTGCACAAAAAATTTGTTATTCTTTATTAAAGCAGTTCTTAAAGCTATACATGTATCAAATTCATTATTTGGAGTAAAATATCCAATACCACCAGCATATAAATTTCTTCTATTTTTTTCTAATTCATCAATTATTTCCATGGCTCTTATTTTTGGTGCTCCACTGACAGTTCCTGCAGGAAAACCAGCTAATAATGCCTCAAAAGAAGAAACTTTTTTATTAAACTTACCTACAACTTTTGAAACTATATGCATTACATGAGAATATTTCTCTATTTTGAAACTCTCTGTAACTCTTACACTGTTTATTTTTGAGACCTTACCAACGTCATTTCTACCTAAATCTAATAACATTAAGTGTTCGGCTAATTCCTTTTTATCTTTAAGAAGATCATTTTTAAATTTTTTCTCAAGCACATTAGTTAATTGTTTTTTAAGAACACCAAAGGTTTTTTTATTCTTTTTGTGATTTTTATTTTCACCAATACAAAAAACTACTTTTAAATTATTTTTCAAAGCAAAATAAACTTTGTTTTTAAGAATACTATCTGT
>CACAAD010000052.1 GCA_902530455.1 uncultured Pelagibacteraceae bacterium
AAGGTATTTCTTATTTTTCTGTATGACTCTGCGTGCTGTATTAAAATATTTTTATCTATTCTTAAATCTTCAGAATAGTCAGATGCTGAAGCCCACACTCTAAGTATGTCCGCGCCATAGTTTTTTAATATGTCCTCTGGAGAAATAACGTTTCCCATAGATTTTGACATTTTCATACCTTTGCCATCAACAACAAAACCATGAGAAAGAATACTTTTAAAAGGTGCTTTTCCCCTAGTTCCGCATGACTCTAATAGTGATGAATGGAACCAGCCTCTATGCTGGTCAGAGCCTTCTAAATACATATCTGCAGGCCATTTTAAATCTTTTCTTTTTTCTAAAACAAAGCTATGTGTTGAACCACTATCAAACCATACCTCAACTATATCATTTAATTTTTCATAATCATTTGGATCATAGCTATCTCCTAAAAAAACTTTTGGATCATCAGTAAACCAACAATCTGACCCTTGTTTTTCGTATATTGTTGCAATTCTATCTATAACCTTTTGGTCTCTTAAAGGTTCTTTAGTTTTTTTATTTATAAAAATTGGCAAAGGGACGCCCCATACTCTTTGCCTTGAAACACACCAATCTGGTCTTCCTTCTATCATGGACAATAATCTATCTTTTCCTTTCTTAGGAAAAAAATCAGTTTCATTTATTGATTTGATTGCTTTTTTTCTTAAATCATTTTTCTGCATAGATATAAACCATTGTGGTGTGGCTCTATAAATTAGTGGTGCTTTAGATCTCCAAGAGTGTGGATAAGTATGATTTAGCTTATCATTTTTTAATAATTTTTCTTGCTCTTTTAATTTTTCTATTACGATATTGTCAGCTTTGAAAATATGTATCTTTTCAAAAAAAGGAATTTCTTTAGTATAAAGTCCTGAGTCATCTACGGTGTAAAGAGAAGGAATATTATTTTTTAAACACAAATTAAAATCATCTGGGCCGTGACTTGGTGCGCAGTGAACAATTCCTGTTCCTTGCTCAAGATTAACAAATTGTGCATCTAACATAGGAACGTTATAATTAAATTTCATTTTTAAAAATGGATGGCTACAAATTGTATTTTTAAATTCTGAACCTTTAAATTTTTTTAACTCTTTATAACTTTTAATTTCACATACATTAATGATTTCTTTTATTAGATTTGTTGCAACTACAATTTTTTTTTCTTTAAAATTTTCAAGATTTCCTATTTCTAATACTGAATAATCAATATTACTATTAAAGGCTAAAGCTTTATTTGCTGGTATTGTCCATGGTGTCGTTGTCCATATAATAATGCTGGTATCTTTTAAAAAATCTTTATCCGTTTCCTTGACCTTAAAACCAACATATATTGTGTTTGACGTATGATCCATATATTCTACTTCTGCGTCTGCTAATGCGGTCTTTTCTACAGTCGACCAAAGAACTGGTTTGAAACCTTGATACAAACTTCCATCCAGAAGAAATTTACCTAATTCCCGAACTATCTGGGCTTCCGCTCCATAACTCATTGTAGAGTAATAATTATCAAAATCTCCAACTACCCCTAATCTTTTGAACTCTTTAATATGAACATCGATCCAGCTTTCAGCGAACTCTCTACACTCTTGCCTAAAATCTTTAATAGGTACTTCATCTTTGTTCTTTTTCTTTTTTTTATACTGTTCTTCAATTTTCCACTCAATCGGGAGTCCATGGCAATCCCAACCTGGAACGTAAATAGAGTCTTTGCCGTTCATTTGATGAAACCTAGTTATCATATCTTTTAAAATTTTATTTAAAGCAGTTCCCATGTGTATATGACCATTCGCATATGGTGGCCCATCGTGAAGCACAAATTTTTCTTTTCCTTTAGATTTCTCTCTTAACTTTTTATAAAGATCAATTTTTTCCCAATGTCGAATTATATCTGGCTCTTTATTTGGTAAATTTGCTTTCATTGAAAAAGCTGTTTTGGGAAGTTGTAAACTTTCTTTAGACATTTTATTTTGCTTGTTTTATATCTTTTTTAATTTGATTTTTTAATTC